>CAYWMG010000186.1:0-7881 GCA_964459245.1 uncultured Candidatus Bathyarchaeia archaeon | reverse complement strand
CAGGAGGCCAAATTGAGCCAGTAGCTCGTCGTGCTCTCCTCCATTTCCCTGGGACCATTATCAGAATACAGAATTCCTCAAATCCAAGAGTGAGAGAATTCATCTTAGAACGACTTAAAGGAACTCATACTGAAGGGCGTTGCCTAGTGGAAATTACTGAACGCGGACTCACAAACACCTCCTCCTAACCATTTTAACAAGTAATAGACAAGTTACACTTGGCGAGATCATTGTGGCCGTCGACGCAAGACTGGATTTCAGCGCTATACATTATCGCTCCGATTTATTGTACCAACGGAGCACCAGTATTGTTCGGGGGAGGAACGCCCATTGATCTAGGCAAAGTCCTTCCAGATGGCGAACGGGTGCTAGGTGATCATAAGACAATACGAGGGTTCCTAAGCGGTCTTGCAGTTGGCGTTATAGTCGGGTTGATTGAATCGATGCTTTCAAAAACTTCACTGCTCGGAATGGCAATTCTTGCATCGATCGGTGCTCTTCTAGGAGATCTGGCTGGAGCTTTCATTAAGCGTCGGTTAAGAATTAAACCAGGAAAACCCTTACCCGGTGTTGATCAATTAGATTTTGTATTGGGAGCAACTATGGCAGTTTCGTGCGTCTCCATGCCTACTCTAGGCAGTCTAGTGATCTTATTCTTTGTAACGCCACCGATTCATCTATTCACAAATTTCTGTGCGTATAAGTTGGGACTCAAATCGACCTACTGGTAGCGTGAAATTAGCTGCCGCCAACCTTCGATACTATGAGAGCATTAGAATAGTAGGCGACGATAAGAATCGTGAGTGTACCGATTATCAACAGGAGATATGCATTCCTAGGTCTATAGGCAAACCTCGTACTTCGCAATAGCATGTACAGACCACCTAGACCCAACATGTAAAGGAAACCTGCAATCAAACTCTCGTTAAGAGTCTGTTGTCCCAATGTCCCTCTTATGAGCACGGAATAACCAGTTGCAGTAGGCAGGAGTGAAATAGGGTGTTCAAGAATATCATAGACCCCACCCGCCATTACAAATATGACAAAAGCCAACACAATTACAATTGACAGTGTGGTCGATGGTTTCACCCTACGAGCAGTCGAAGGCGATCTGAATATTTTGAAGGCATATCCAACATTTTCAAGTCGCCGTTGTATTCTCCACGGTAATTTCTTTAGTCTAATCTTTAACCCATCGAACATTTTCCAATTCCCTTGCCAAAAGAACGACCACGAGGCTAAAATATGTTGCCATACGCTGACTGTATAGCGAGGTTAAGTCTTGCCCCAAAAGATCGTCTGTGGCGATTGTGGGGCAATTCTCTATCATGGACTTGAGTTGGAAACTCCCATCGAGATTATTCAACGCCATAACGGTCTATGTCCTCAGTGCAAAAAAAAGCTTGAGTTTGAAACTGAGAAACTAAAGATAATCCCTCACGAGGAGCCCGTGAAGTCGATTGGCTCCCATCCTATAAAGGAATAAACCAGGTTTGTCCGGAACAGTCCAGTTGCAGGAGTTTCATCAAAAGTATGGTCATGTTACTGAATTTGCCGGTTTCAACCTCCCCCTTTGGTTCAAGGGTATTCTTGCTGAAACTCGAGCTGTTCGAAATTCTGTAGGTATTTTCGATGTTAGCCATATGGGACGGGCGTTAATTCGTGGCAAAGACTCCCTTAAAATTTTGGAGCAGCTTACGACTAACGATGTTACATCTCTCGACATACAGCAAGGACATTATTCCCTGATATGCAATGAACATGGCGGTATCAAAGATGATTTGCTAGTCTTTCGTCTACTTGATCAAGAATATCTCGTAGTCTATAATGCTGGAAACAGATCAACAGACTTTGATTGGTTTCTCAAATATGCCAAAGGCGATGATGTCGAGCTCGAGGATGTTTCAGATCGAGTTGCAATGTTTGCTCTTCAAGGCCCTCAGTCGGCGAAGGTTCTAGAAAGAATCAGTAGCCAGGATGTTAAGTCGATTCCTCGATTCGGCTGCAAATGGAATCAAGTTGCGGGCATGAAATCACTGATCTCAAGAACGGGATATACCGGAGAGGATGGATTCGAAATTTTTGTTTGGGACTCCCCTTTAGCAAATTCAACTCGAGCAGAAACTGTGTGGAGACAAATACTAGAGGCAGGTAAACCAGAAAGAATAGAACCATGCGGCCTTGGAGCCAGAGATCTCTTGCGACTAGAGGCTGGACTCTGTCTATACGGTGCAGACATGGATGAGACAACCAATCCCTACGAGGCCAGGTTAGGATTTGTAGTCAAATTGCAGAAAGACTTCATCGGAAAACAACAACTACAAGATATTAAACGGAAAGGACCGAAGCGAGTCAGAATAGGTTTGGTTACGGTTAACCGAGTCATCCCAAGACACGGTTTCGAAATCCTTCGACTCGGACGCAAAGTGGGAGAAGTTACTAGCGGATCGCTATCCCCTATACTTGACAAGGGAATTGCGATGGGCTACGTGGATGTGAACGAGACGCATGACGGTGCCTCTTCCTTCGATGTCAAGATAAGGGATCGTTTGGAGAGAGCAACACTCACTAAACCGCCGTTCTACGATTCAAGCAAATTCGGATACACTAGGAAGAATTGACCGGATAGTCACTAACGTGACCGCTTAAATCTCGAGCGCAAACGCGTAATTATCGAGACTTGATTCAATTTACCCATCAGCCTATCTTCAACCATGGCTGAAGTTGGTCTAACTACTCGGACCAAGGGCCCCCATCGTATCGAAGTATTCTCTGGCAACCGGTTGCCGCATTCCAGACAGCCAGGCAAGCCTACCGGATTTATCGATCCACATGAAGAACAATAGATTGGTTGAAGAATGAAGCCACAACCTGTGCAGTAACGTGCGTCTGTACTATTCATGCGCCTACATCTAGAACATGAAATAACCAAACCGCATCACCAGATGACAAGGACAAGTTTTTGAAATTCACTAGTTCAAGAGACTGAAGGTTTGCTTCATAACCTTTTATAGCAGGCCTAATTTGTAATCTCAAAATCTTCGGGTGCATACTGTGTCGGCTACAAAACGGGCTCTCCAGCGAATAGGAGTCTTCTTGGGAAAATATGTGAATCGCGAAGTTCTAGCCGACCGAGTTCAAGGGATACGTAAGTCTGCCTCCACTATATCGCGTGGGACAGTCCTCGAACTATTGTCCCTGTCATTAATCGTAGTCATAGCCCTTGTAGTTCGAATGATGCCTATCCGATGGGGATTCTACCTCAACGAATTCGACCCATATCTTCAGTGGCGTATGTCCCAATTTGTGGTTGACCACGGCTTTCTCGCTTGGTTCAAATGGCATGACACGATGAGTTGGTATCCCTATGGCGCAGACATGCCGACATGGAACCTTTATGGCGAAGCATTTGTAGTGGCCGCTATCACGATGTTCCTCCACGCAATCGGATTTGCTGTGAGCGACTTTGACGTGGCCGTAGTATTTCCTGTGGTTGCTGGTACTCTCACTGCCCTTGCTGCCTACACGCTAGGTAAGGATATTTGGGGAAGAGGAGTTGGGTTGTTTGCTGCCCTATTCATGGCGTTGAATCCAAGCAGCATCGGGAGAACTCAACTTGGATTTCTGAGGCATGAGCCGTTAGGCATTTTGCTCATGCTTCTGATCTTCATATTCTTCAGGCGGGCAATGAATCCTACATCCTCAACTCGGAAAACGCTTGCTTACTCTGCTTTGGCTGGTTTTTCACTATTCTATCTCTCAGCTTCGTGGGCCGCTGCATACTTTTCATTAGATTTGCTAGCACTGTACGTGTTTGTTCTAGCTATCATGGGCCGTTCTTCCAGAAAATTATTCATCACCTATTCAATAGCTATGGGGATCTTCCTGCTCTTCACACCTTTCCTAGTGCCAAAGCTAGGATTTTCCAGCCTATCTGACACGACATGGCTTGCTGTGCCCATAGGAGAAATTATTCTTCTTGGACGAGAAGTATCAAGCTACATCTCGAGCAGAAGAACTCAAGTCTATCTTCTACTCGGGCTAGTTCTAGCATCACTCGTAACCATTCTTGTTCTGCTCCAGTTCAACATAATCTCGAATCCATACGGAAAATTCTATGCCGTCATCAATCCGTTTGTTCGAGGGGATGTACCAATAATTGCCAGCGTCGCCGAGCATCAACCTGCGACGTGGTCTTCGTTCTTCTACGAATTTGGAGCGATCTTGCTGCTCGGAATGTTCGGTTTCGTCTTTATCCTCCAAAGAGCCAGAGATGATGATATTTTCTTATTCCTCTGGGGAGTTACCTCAGTATATTTCGCCGCGTCATTTGTCCGTCTAACTTTACTCCTGGCGCCAGTCTTCTGCATTTTCGCTGGAATCGGAACAGCGGAACTCGGCAAACCTGCGATTGACATCATAAGAGAGGCCGTAATATATCCGAAGAGGAAGACGCGCGTAATTGCTAGAATTGGGAGGGAATTTGGAGTCGCTATCTTCTTGATCTTGCTCATACTGATGGTTCCATCATTTTGGCGGGCCATCCAATCATCCTATCAACCTGCAACTATCGTCACATCAAGTATTCCTACAGCGCCTGCTGGCGGTAACGAATTCAAATATTCTGATTGGCTACAGGCGCTATCGTGGATGAGGGCAAATACTCCACAAGGATCAGTCGTCTTCGCTTGGTGGGACTACGGGTATTGGATAACTGCCCTTGGAGATCGCCGTACTTTAGCAGACAACGGCACACAGAATTCAACCCAGATAAGTGTCATAGCGCAAACCTTCCTTGATAATACAACATTTGCTGTGCCTAACCTCAAACGATACAATGTTTCCTATGTTGCAATATTCATAACTCCAGGTGGTAGTGCCAGCCAAAGTGGGCAAGGTACCTACCAAGGATTCGGCGAGGACGGGAAATGGTACTGGATGGCTCGGATTGGTAATGGTACAGTATGGAACTATGAGGGCCATAACTATAATGTACTCTTCTTAGTTAAGACTAATCCACAAGCTACCCAAACCCAAAACTCTCAGACATACATCCGAGTAATCCAGGATAGCACGACTGGTAAGCAGATATCTAACGACACCATTACAGAGAATAACGAACCTAATGAGGCGACGATGCTCGGGTGGATGATGAGCAAGGGCACCCTACAGGCTGGTTCTCCAACTTCTCCGTTCGATTCATACTTCACAGAGGTATTTCATTCATCAAACAATTTCGTGCTACTGTTTAAAGCAAGCTTTCCGCTGCATGGGACGTTGAAGTTGGCACAGATTAAGACTACGCCCATCGGCGAGACTGTCCACTTCTCCGGCAATCTAACTGACGCGGAGGGCAAGCCGATAACGACCGGAAGGGTCACACTTGAGTTCCTTAGTCCACAGAACCAATGGACGGCACTCCAAGCTACAGGTCTGTTAAGTGATGGATCCTATAGCGGCACGTGGTCTCCTACAATTCCTGGTAATTACACGATTCGGGCTCACTTTATCCCAGCCGCGCAGGGAGTATACTTTGACGAGACCACACAACCCCAACGAGTTGAAGTGAAATTCACTCCGGTTACACTAACTCTCTCTGCCTCCCAAACGAGCGTTGCGGCTGGGCAAACAGTTACGCTGAAATGGACAATGACCCCATTCGTGAAGGATGCAAACGTGACTCTGTCTTACTCAACAGATAACCGGAACTATCGCCCCATTGGCGTCTTTGCAATGTCTTCTCCCACGATTAGCTTTGTCTGGACAGTTCCAATCTCCGGGAGATTCACAGTAATGGCCAGCTGGACTGGCAGCGGCAGCTACGAACCTGCAGAGGCGGTCTTGGCAATGAATAATACTTAACCTATCTGCAGGTCATGTTTCCATAATTTTTTCGCGTTGTCTCAACTTTGCGTATTTATCATGTGGAGAAAACTTGGGGGGATGTGGGCTTATAGTTTCATTTCCGCATTTCGAACATTTTTGTTTCAAAGTGTAAGCATTGCATGAAGGGCATTTTCTAAGTAGCCATTTCAACTCACTCTACGCCCTTCACCGTCGAGGCTCTTGATCGACGTTAATACATCGGCAATTGCTTGGTTTAATGTGGTTTGAGCGTCGGTGATTTCCTTGCTTCGGACTTCTAGTCTGTAGCGGGGTGATCCAACTGTATATACTTTGACAGTTGTCCCTCTAGTCTTCTTAGCTTTCTTCGCTGTGCGTAGTGCTTGACGTATCGCTTCCACGCCAGCTGTCTTAGTGCATGTAAGCTCAACCGTGCCAGTTACTTTCGCTCTTTCCAGTCTGATCTTGCTGCGTGACACTTCAGTTAGTGCTTTTGCCCATTCCTCGCTAATTCCGATGGCTGTGAATGTCTCTTCGCCTTCATCTATGGTCTCTTCGAAAGCATCGAAGGGGTTGTCAAATTTTTTGTAGATAAGGTCTCGGATTTTTGCAGTATCGTCTTCGGTAGCCCTAAGCTTTTCTGCGGCTCCCTTGACTATCGAGTCGGCCTTTTTGATTTTCTTCCATTCCAACATTTTTTCTGATTTTTCTCTGCCTGTTACCCTCCGTAGCGAGAGGTCAACTTGAGCTCTCTGGGATGAGACTCGCAGTACCTTGAGTACTAGTTTAAGTCCTTCTCGTACGTGAACTCTAATATTTTTCACGTATGTGCTGGCGACTTCAGAGATGTGAATCAGCCCCTCGACTCCGTTGTATTCATCAAGTTTCACATAAGCGCCATAATCTACAACGCGAGTGACTGTCGCGACTACTAAGTCGCCCACTTCTGGGTAGTCTGTTGAGGAAGACATAGCTTATAGTTCCTAACCTAGAGGCTGAAGCACTTCCGCCTTCAGTCTTGCTTTTCCGCCTGTAGTTTCAGCCAACAGCTCATCACAGACTGAGCAACGTGGGGCAACGGATGGTCTGTCGAAGATGACCTGTTCGTTTCCGCACTTTGAGCATTTCACGCGGATGAAATTCGTTTGAGGTTTAGGTATCAATTCACGCTGAACCAATTCATTCACACTCTCTCGGAGGGGACGGATTGTCGCTTTATAACATAAGTGTTACGGCGTTTCGGAAAAGAGAATGGGTGAATTAGATTAGGTCGAGTTTCCTCAGTCGTATACCAAATCGAAACACTGTAGTGTCACAGGTCTTGCATGAGAGTCTCAGGAGTTGCTTTTTTGTTGTCTTGGCGGTTCGCTTAAGTTTCGGAAATTTTTGACCACCGTAACCATGCTCATCACGTTCATGACGTCTGTTGCCAACCGCCATTGCGCGATCTTTTCCCTTCTTATAAATCGAGATCTGATGATCAGTATGTGACTTGCACTTTGGGCAATAGGTGCGCATTTGTTTAGGGCACTTCATACTGATCAGCTTTGGTTCGTTACCTAGCGATGTGTGTGGTATTTATTTCTGACGAATTTATTGTCATGAAACGCTCTTTACTTCTACTGCTTTTACTGCTCCTTGTTTTTCAAGGGCCTGCGCGTTGGGGAGGGGTAAAGATGCAACATCTTCCTTCTTGAATGGTCCATAGATCTTGAGATCGACTCCGATAATTTCCGGTATATCTTGAAGGAACCGAATAGTAGTCAATGCATTAGCTGAGTTATCTTGTACTAATTGCTGGTGTTCTTGGCCAAGGGAGGATAATGATTGACTAATGTTAGCATTGAGTGCAATCTCTTCTCCAATTAGGTTACCGGTTTGAATCGGGGTGTGACTTTGGGCTCCTGATATTATTTTGTGTAATCTTATCTGTTTAATGTCGTTAAGAAGGCGTTTGGATATGTCCCTCTCTCTTGCTAGGAGTCGACTTTGTAGGGTATTTGCGTGTGCTAATGATAATTCGTCGTCGAGATTTTT
>CAYWMG010000185.1:0-2172 GCA_964459245.1 uncultured Candidatus Bathyarchaeia archaeon | reverse complement strand
ACTATGTGATCTCCTGGGGAGACTAGGCTGATGATCGCGGTTGAAATGGCTGCCATGCCGGAGGAGAAAACTGCGCAATCCTCCGCGCTTTCCAGTTCAGCAATCTTCCTCTCAGCAGCTGTTATCGTTGGGTTACTCCATCGAGTGTAGACGTCGCGACTATCCTTCTCGCTAACGGCGTCTATCAACTGCTTTGTGCTCGTGAACGCGAAGACTGACGTCTCGTAGATGGGTGTGACCACAGCTCCAGTCTCTGAACCCGTCCTTTCTCCAGCTCTCACAGCTTTGGTAGAAAACCCGTCTTGCTTAACTCTTGGCATAATCCATCACGGTCGAACGTTAGGCTTTGTAGGTATTTGAAAGGCAATGGTGACCAAAGAATCTTCGTATGAGGTGAAAACAGATTTCACCTTATGCCGGACAGCGCCAAAATTGTCCATAAACTGAATGACGTTTAACTCTCCTACATGGTTGGCCTCGGATTACTGACTTATATGACTTCAAATAATGAGCGCCTAGAGTGTGAGACCATATGGGTCGACATAAGAAATATGATGGTTACAAGGCGTATCAATACCTGAAGCCTGGTTTCGACTACAAGGAATTCAAGCTGTGTAAGGAGATAGATAGAGTACCTCGTTATATTCTACCGTTAAGCAAGAACGAGGAGGATCGTTTCGATCAGATTTTGGAGAAGAACATTCTCATCTCCGTTCATGATCATCCTACTCTATTCCCTCATGATATGAGTGAATTTATCGAATTCAAGCATACGGGTCGCGACTTCTTAGCCTACGAAGCGCTCAGCCTCAGCGGACTCGACTGCGTCTTTGACGATATGATGGATGGAATGTCATTCATAACTAGCTACATGGGATGGAAGTGGACCGATATCATTCATGATATTGGGATTCGTCTTAGCGACATACACCATCAACGCATGGTAACTCACTGCCTTCGCGTGGAAGATATCAGACGTGCCCACGAAGAGGGAAAGATCACGTTAGTATTCTGTCTTGAATCTTCGAGCCCGATAGAGAATGAGTTGGACAGGATTGATGTCCTGTATGGGTTGGGTGTCAGGAGTATGGGCATCTGCTATAGTGAATCCAACATGCTTGGCGGAGGCATGGGTGAAACCGATAAGGCGGCTGGGCTGGCAGATTTTGGTTATGACGCGATCAAGCGAATGAACAAGCTTGGCATGCTAGTGGATGTTGGTCACACGAACGACAAGACGGCTCTCGATACAATAAATGCTAGCGACGCGCCTGTATACAATAGTCACAGCGGCCCCGCCGCAATCGCGCAAGGACACACAACTGGGGATGAGGTTCTTCATGCACTCAGCGAGAAGGACGGATTAATCGGAGTGGGTGGAGCCGGCAGAGGTTTCAGCACGCAGAAGAACCCTGTAGGCAACATTGAGAGCTACATGGAATGCGTTGAATACTGCATC
Source organism: uncultured Candidatus Bathyarchaeia archaeon (assembly GCA_964459245.1). Lineage (GTDB taxonomy): Archaea > Thermoproteota > Bathyarchaeia > 40CM-2-53-6 > 40CM-2-53-6 > FEN-987. Next base: position 713 of record CAYWMG010000185.1, on the reverse strand, counting down.
AACCTAATGGGAATAGACCATGTGGCATGCGGTCCTGACACGCTCCTCGGGGATCATCAAGGCTTATACAAGTACTGGGTTGAGCACGCATTGGGTCACTACTCAAGACCAGGTAGGAAGATTGCTTCAAGAAGATCTGCTCCGCCCGGCATTGAAGACCCAGGATACGTGAAAGGCTTGGAGAACATAATTGAGTTCGTGAACATCCCGCGCTGGATGATAAGACATGGCTACTCAGATGATGAAATTGCGAAAATAACCGGACTGAACGCGCTCAGGCTACTGGAAAAAGCGTGGCGTTAGACAGAGCCGGAGGTTTTGCTCCAGCACAGTTGGTAGACCATGAACTTCCCCTTGGCTATGCTGGTTCCAGTTCACGTTTACGAACTTAGGAAGGTCCGCTAATACGAACGGTTTGTTTTAGTAGACCGCAGATTCGTCACGCAAACCTATAAGGGCTGGATAGTTCAGAACTTTGGGTCAGTTTCGGCCATGACAAGAACGAATCTCGTGACGATGGCTCACGGCGCTGGCGGTGTGGTGATGCAATCTCTGATCGAGAAGTACATTCTGAAACATCTTGGCGGCGCAAAGGTGGACGTTCCTCTTGATGCACTTGACGACGCGGCTGTAGTTCAGGGAATGGTTTTGAAGTCTGACTCCTACACTGTGAAGCCGCTCTTCTTTCCTGGAGGCGATATTGGGAGACTCGC
>CAYWMG010000184.1:0-7716 GCA_964459245.1 uncultured Candidatus Bathyarchaeia archaeon | reverse complement strand
CGCCTACCAAGGGAAAGATGGGCATGAATTGTGCTACTATGGCCAGGCCGTCATTGTCCATGCCTAAGGGGATAATTGTGAGAAATGCAATCGAATTTCGAATTCCCCGTAAGACTTCCAATCAGATCCTCTGACCATTACGCGTCTTCTGCTTGGTAGCAAGCCACCACCATGCGTGATAGGTTAACGTCGGAAGACATGTCACGAAACTCCTCAGAAATAATCTCAATCGCCCCCTCTCGACTTTCAACTCTAAGGTGACTCCTTTTGATTCAAAATGATCGAGAAGTGACCCTGTCTTCGACGTAATCTTCGCCAGCTCTAGATCCGTACCATACTAAGCGGTTATAAGAGGTTAGATAATCTAGCCATCACTATAACTAGTGAGGATAATTGGATTGAGAGGAACTAAGAAACTAAGATTACCTTACCCTCAAGTCGATCTGGTAAGTATGTTCGGCAATTACAATTCTACTATTACGTAGACACATGTGTGGCTTCTTGTAGTTACCCTAGTGTACTAGGGTTTCTATGAGTCAGTGATTGGCTGTCTGTCGCCCGATGGACAATGGGGGCACGTCGAGCCGAAGGGGGCATTGCACATAGGGCATGGGGTACATTCCTTGTCCAAGTCTCGACATATTACACATCTTGAAGCCATGCTATCTCACTGATCCTATCCGCCCAAAGTTAGGGTTGGTGGGCAATGGCGGCAGGACTCGTTTGGAGGAGCGCCGCAGATCTTGCAAGGCGTACAGTCGTCATCTCTGCCATATGCATCTCGACATTCTGCGCATCTTCCAACTGACATGGTAATCCACAAAAAGTACTATCAAGTATGTATATTTCCCATTGTCGTAAATACTATACTTACGATTAGGATCTTGATTTAGCTGCTGAGGGAATCCCCCCGCCAGTATCAGGATGAGCAGCTTGAATCGCTCTAGCTAATTCTACTAAATCGACACTGAGCATGAGTTAGCCAAGTCGCACGATATTTGCGTCTCGATATCTCCGTCGTAACGCTGTCTCATGCATGGCACAGCCATAGACCACTTGGTAGTGCTCGAGAGTTAATTTAATGACAGCTTTACCATTACAAGCGAACGTGCTGCAAGTATATTGCAAATAGTTGTCCAGCCTCATTAGTCGCAAGGTTATGTCTGCGGGGTTAAGGGAACTGAATCGCCGAATAGGTTAAGGTACGTTAAACCGCATGCACTGCAAACATGCTCAGACTCATAACTACTAGGGGCGTCAATTATGATGCCATTCTTACATTCTAGACAATTCAATTAATTATCCACCGTTACGGGATGTGTTATAGGCTGATCTTAATGACCAGAAGTTCGTTTAGCAACTCGGAGAGCTGAGTGAATTATTCATTGAGCGCTGATCAATTCAAAACTATTTATTCAGAATAAACTGAGAAGCTCTTCTTCGAACAGTGACCCCGGCGGTGGTGCCAAGAGCACAGAATCAATGAACATTCTCAATACCGCTCCTCTTTCTCGATGATGCATCCACCTTCCAAGTTTACGCAACATTACATCGACTTCTGCAATCTCTACTAAGCGAAAAGATTAGAGAGGATATCTTTCGGATGAAACCAAACGGTATATGGGGAGATGAACCGAATGGGCTACAACCTCGAGCCGATGATGGCAACTTACAGAAAGCCTGTAATTGACATATTCAACTACTATGTCGAGAACGGTTTTGAAGCATATCGTGAGACATCGGTGGGGTACGAACACTTTGATAAACTCTTGGAGAGGCTGAAGGGATATCCTAGCCTCGTCGCTAGAACGGAGTCAGGCGACGTTGCTGGCTTCGCCTACATTCGACCCTATTCTCAGTCTGATACTTTCAAGAAAACTGCACAAATAACGTACTTCATTCATCCCGAACATCGAAGGAAGGGGTTAGGCAGATCATTTCTTGAAGAGCTTACCCGACAGGCTCAAAAATTGGAAGTGGATAATTTGCTTGCGCACATTTCCTCGCTCAACGAGGCAAGCCTAGAGTTTCACCTCAAGAACGGATTTCAAGAATGCGGAAGATTCCGAGAGATCGGAAGAAAGTTTGGGAAGAGCTTCGACGTAATCTGGATGCAGAAACAACTTTAGTTTTCGTTCATGAATCTCCTTCCACATTCAGCAGAGACGTTTTGACTTCGGTTTCATGAACGGTGCGCAGATAATATGACGTACCAATGGTTGAGATAAAGTTCTCCATCCTTCTCGATCACTTTCATAGCTTTTTTCCGGGTATAGGTCAACTCATTGATTATTGCGTGAATCTTCTGTGCCTTCTCTGACGGCACGTTAGCCGTTAACGAGGTCAGTGGGAGATGCTTGGTATATGGTTCGACCAAGTCGACGGTAAGGCCTGATGATTCTAGTAAGCGCCGCCATTCGCTGGGAGGATATTCACGAACGTGAGAGTCGTCATGCAAGCGGTCCAGCTCGTTCATGCAAGAATTCACGAATTCATCTTCGGGCACGCTCCGGTCGTCGATCACCAATCTGCTGCCAGCTCGCATTACTCGCTTCATCTCTTGCAGTGCCTGCATAACGTCTGAAAAATGATGTGCCGCACGCCTGCATGTTACAACATTGAACACTCCATCGTCGAATGGTAATGCGTGTGCGTCTGCTAAGCAAAAGCGTAAGTTAACGATGCCAAGTTCATGCGTTAGTTTTTCTGCTTCTGCCAACATGTGCGGAGTGATGTCCGTGCAAGTGATGTCTGCGACGTACTGAGAGAGTGCATGTGCTGTGTGTCCGGTGCCGGTAGCCACGTCGAGGGCTGACCAATCTGCTTGGGGCGCTGCCAGTTCGATGACTCGAGCCAACACCTGCGGATCCTTATGCACAACGCTCTCGGTATAGAATTTGGCACGTTCTCCAAAGATTCTACGTGCAGCATGCTCCGGTGCCTTCATATCGCTAATCAGATCTCAGCCTTGGATACGAAAGTGCTGTTGAAAATTGCGGAACTGTAGATGACAAATTTTTTTGGAGCGTTCTCAAGAAATGGCCTTCGCTGCTCACTCGCTGTCCGTTGAGCATGGACATCCAATCTCACTCGGTCTCCTTCAACCTGGTCATGTCTCTTGAAGAAGCAAGTCAATAGCGCATATTGGTATTGTTTGAAAACTCTGGCTTGACAAGTCCTTTCTTTCGCCTATTCACGGAGTTCAGCTCGTAATACGGTAACCGCTTCGCCACTTATCTTCACGCGATTATCATATACTCTCACTCGGATTACGCCTCCGCGTGCAGAGAGCTGTTGAGCTAGGAACTCATTCTTGCCAAGTTTTTTTTGCCAATAGGGTCCAAGGCAGCAATGTGAAGAGCCAGTTGCTGGGTCTTCGTCGATTCCCGCTCGAGGAGCAAAGAAGCGTGAGACGAAGTCATAGGGTTTACTCGTGGCAGGAGCTGTCACGATAAGTCCGCGGAAGGGAAGTTTGGCAAGCTGAGAAAGATTTGGTGTCATTTTTCTAACGGTTTTTTCAGATTCAACTTCTACAATGTAGTCCATACTACTCTTGCCAACATATCTTGGTTTAGCGCCCAAGATTTTCGATAATGTCTTGGGTGCAGCTACTTTCTTGTCTGGTAGCGCCGGGAAGTCAAGTTCGATCCATTCATCCTTACGTTCAGCAGTCAAGAGGCCACTTCGGGTGTGAAATCGAGCCTGCTCGTTCTGGTTGAGAATCCCATTTTCCCAGAGGATGTGTGCACTTGCTAAGGTTGCGTGCCCGCAAAGGTCCACCTCCAAACTTGGAGTAAACCAACGCAATTCGAAGCCGTTTTCCCTTTTATGTAGAAAAGCAGTCTCAGACAGGTTCATCTCTCGTGCTACGTTCTGCATCCAACTATCATCGCGATGCTCTGATAGTATGCAGACGCCGGCTGGGTTTCCAGCAAACGGTTTGTTCGTGAATGCATCCACTTGAAAAATTACGACTCCCATGAATAGCAAGGAGATTCAATTGAGGATTTAAGCGTGCAAAGCTTTGAGAAGAGGTACTAGAATATTAAGAATTGAACCCAACTACACACAATAGTTGGCGTGCGTCTGGTTTTGAGGTCGTAAGATGTGCATAACCATGCTTGTATCATGAACAGTCCAAGAGAGCGCCTGCTGTATTTTGCGGCAAAATGATTGAATTGGTTATGATTGGGCGTGAATTGGTGTTAGGGGATAAACGGATTTGGCTCGTAAAGCAAGAAATGTTTCTGAACGCGTAGCGCAAAGTGAGAAGTCGCACGAAAGAAAGACCAAGCCAGAAGTCACAGGTTTTAAGGATGGATTATCAGAACCTATCCCCAATGTTAACTCGGAAGGTGGAGTAACTGAACTTGAGGATTTACTCTCGATAACACGACGAGATCTTGAAATGGCCAAAGCCACAATTGGAGAATTGGAGAGTAATATTTCCGCATCATCATTGAAGATTCATGAGCTTCAAAACGAATTATCTAAATCAGTGCCAAGAGACGATCTCGAAGCCGTCAAAGCTCAACTGGAATTAAAGAATGCGAACCTCGAAGAGAAGTTATCTGCCTCCGTCCCAAAAAGTGAAGCAGACGAGTTGAGAAATACGATCACTGAGCTTGAGACGAAACTGTCTCGTTTCGTTCCAAAGAGCGAGCAAGAGGCTTTCAGAGAGAACGCAAGCCGGCTGGAAGCAATGTTAGCTGAAACCCGTGAGAAACTCACCTTAACAGAAGCAAATAGACGAGATCTAGAGTCCAAGCTTACCCAGTCCGTCTCGAGAACTGAACTGGAAACCGCCAAGGTAACGGCCGAGGCTAGAATCAGTGAACTTCAAACGCCACTGTCTGAATCAAACAGCGAAGCAGATGCGTTAAGAGAAAAAATTGCAGCATTGGAGCCACGAGTGACTGAAAATGAACTTGACACATCGATAGAGCATATTGAAGAGACAGACTCGGTTGAACCAATTACCGAAACTGGAGAGAATCTTATGACGCCTACCTGTCCAAGCTGTAACGCATCAACACTTCGAGAGGACATGTACTGCGGCAACTGTGGGACATTACTCGAAGCACACGATGAGTTACAAGATACAAACGTGTAGAATCAACTCTAGGTATCGTATTCCTGTTCCTTAACGGCTACGAAGCCGATTGCTTAGGTTAGGGTTGACTACTATTAGAAAGATTAAGTCATCGCAGTCAACTACTCTGGTGGTATGGCTGTGAACACCAGGCTCAAGTCCAAGCCTTGTCTCCTCCTATATTCCTTGACGATGAAGTAGATTGCGACGCCAATGAGTATCGGGCCGAATGATGCAACTACCATCAAGAGGTTAGCTAATCCGAAGGCATTGTAACTGAAGAAAGTGAGAGTTAGGAAGACCAGATAGAGGGCTGAGAGAGCACCCGTGATACTGATCACTGGCATGCCCAGTATCCTATGCCGATCCAATCCCGTCTGCTGATACAAGTCTTTCCTTCGCTTCGGCAAGAGGACCGCTGAAACGGAAGTTGGCAGCATCGACGCAAACGCGGGAGCTATAACGCCCGCGGCGAAGATCGTGTACGCATAGGACGGAAAGAGGGCTAGAATGCTGAGCGAGATCTCACACGTCACAATGCCTAGTAAGGTTGCATAGGTTGGGGTATTGAACCTTTTCGAAACCTCAGCGAACTTTTCTGGCGCAATCCTGTCAACAGCCCAAGATAATACGCAACGGTTGGGTTGCAAAAAGAGAGCTGGCAAGATGACCAAACTCCAGCCAGCGAACAGAATTGGAAGCAGAATCGCAACAGGCGCATTATTCGTCAACAACGATAGAAAGATGATGAGTTGATTGCCTGATGTTACTTGTGAGATGAAAGGAAACGTCGTAGACCCTGATGAACCCAGAAATGTGGTTGCAGCCAGGAACCCATACCCGATCGTTTTGAGGATTAGCCACATGGCCACTATGAAGAGAGTGCCATTCAACATGGCGCTGCCAATCATAGCAAAAGATTGCCTTTTCACCGAATTGGCATGGCGGACCTCACCTCCGAGGTAACTGGACCAGAAATACCATAAGAGTTCACTTGACGCTACAGCGATCATGGGAACTATGAGCCAGAGGTTACCACTCGGGACCGCGGTAAATCCATCACGCGCAGCCTCATCAATCGCTGCCTGGTAAGGGCTCGCCGCGGAACTCCAAGGAGCCGCGAACTCGTTAAATTTAGCCATAAATGTGGGAAGGCTAGAGAATGCAAGTAACCCAATGCTCGCAATCAGCCCTACGAGTGATAATGTGAAGATCACTCTTAAAACTCTGAACACCTTTCTCGTACCTATCAATATGAGCGTCCCGAAGACAACATTCACGATCGTGCCGATAACGAAACCTACCAAAGGACCACCAGCAGCGACGCCTAAATTGACCAACGTCTCGCTTTGCGTAAGGTACCCGATTATTACCAACGCGGGAGATACTCCGCTTGACGCGACGAAGAAGACGTAGAACCCTGCAATGAACCATGCCCATAACGTCAACGAGAAGTTCATCCCAAAACCAATAGCTGGATGGAGTATGCGGCTGTTGAAAACGTAATCTCCACCGGATCTTGGAAGAGCAGCGGCGAGCTGAGCGTAGGTAGCCGCTATGAAGAGAGACAATATCGTGGCAATCAAGCATGGAAGGATAACGTCGGCGCCGGGAAACAGTGTCGTACCCACGATCATGTAAACGAGCGCCGGACCCACTGCGCTGGCTGACATGTTAAAGATGAACGCGTCCAGCGTTGAGATTTCCCTTACCAATCCCGTAGCTTGCCTTAAAAAAAAGGAGCTCTTCTGGTCAGCCACCATCATCACCTCATGGTCGTCCTTTGTTCCACATTGACTGCAGTACCAAGCGTAAGCACGCAGTCCACGTCCTGCCTGAATGGCGAGAGCATCTTTCGCCCATGCTGGGTGATATCAAAGTTTCACTCCTCAAACATTCCGCCTTCAGAGTTCGCAATTGCATTCATGTCGGCTCTCCCAGTTTGCGGGCGCAACGACAATATTAGATATTTAACATCAGGGTTTCAAAACTAGCCGTGGTTTTCTGTTAATATTTGATCATCAGTCCGTAGACTATGACTATACGACATGTAGCATCTCTGAATCCTTTTTGCGTCCGTAACCCAAATTTTATGATCTCTTCACTCGACCTGATACCAGCAGGTGGTGCCGGGGACGGGGTTCGAACCCGCGGCTTCTGGGCCCATCGCTCTCCAGATTATGAGTTTCGTCCAAAGCCTGGCTGGCGCTCTACCAGCTGAGCCACCCCGGCTCGTTGCACAAGGACATTTCTGTATGTATTAATGTTCTCCATATTCACTAAGGGTAATAACTGAATACGTTAAATCGATAGACGAAGCTTTGCAGTAGTCGAGGGTGAGCTGGGGCCGTAATGGAATTTAATTACCTAACCCTGAATGATTTTGAACTTAAAGACGAGAGAATACTGCTCCGATTAGACATCAACAGTCCATTGGATCCAAGTACTAAACAGATCCTTGACGATAGTAGAATCGTGGCAGCTAGGCCAACCCTCGACGCGCTTACGGAGGCCAAGGTAGTCGTTCTCTCCCACCAGAGTCGCCCTGGCAAGGATGATTTCACCTCTCTCCAGCAACACGCCGAACTGTTGCAAAAGGCCTGTTCGCAACGAGTGAAGTTTGT
>CAYWMG010000183.1:0-8358 GCA_964459245.1 uncultured Candidatus Bathyarchaeia archaeon | reverse complement strand
CACATCAATGATAGTGACATAGCGACCGTATATTTGGCCGGTGCCTTTGGAACATATGTTGACCCTCAAAGCGCTCTTACTGTTGGGATGTATCCGGACGTCACGCTCAGCCGCATTCGGTTCGTAGGAAACGCCGCCGGTTCAGGGGCGAGGATGGCTCTGCTTTCAACAGAGATTAGAGAAAAAGCAGAACAAGTTGCGAAACAGCTTGAGTATCTGGAACTAGCCGCCGACAAGGGTTTTAGCGACGAATTTATGAATGCCTTATTCCTACCACACAGAGACCCTGCACGTTTCCCGACCGTGAACCAACTTTTGGAAAGACGCAACCAGTTGGTTGGGTAGGGCGCTTTCGAATCATATCAAACGACTCGCCTGTAATTCACAATAGCGTTAGCTTGGCTCACTGAACGAAAACATAAACTCCTCGAAAGAATAGCTAACGCAACTTCACTGCTACATTAGAAGAATGAATCTCAGAGAATAGTAGACTAGACCACCCTCTCATAGGTTGGTAGCTCTCTCCTTCCACGGAACTGATAGTCATGATTTTAATTTTGGAGACGAAACGCAACATTATCATACCCGTCGGGAAGGCTCGCCATACGGGGTTTACAGAAAACGAGCCTAATTGCAGAACTTGCTAAAGCAGTCACAGATGGTGACGTTGATAAATCCAAAGATCTCGCCACGACGCTGATAAGTTCCGGAACGGAACCAGTCAAAATATTGAACGAAGGCTTAACGAAGGGGTTGATGATTGTTGGAGATAAATTCGGCAAGGGCGAGGCGTACCTTATGGAATTGATGATGTCAGCCCAAGCGATGAAGAGTGGACTCCATGTGATCGAGCCCGAGTTGAAGAAATCGAAGGGAGGGCAGAAACACATCGGTACTGTCGTGATAGGAACCGTGGAAGGTGACATTCATGACATAGGCAAGACGATTGTGGCAACAATGTTTGAAGTAAATGGTTTCAAAGTTTACGACCTTGGTTGTGACGTTAAGAATGAAACATTCCTGGAAAAAGTCAAAGAGGTAAACCCTAACATATTGGGACTCTCGGCGCTGCTCTCAACGACCATGGTCAAGCAAGCGGAAGTGATCAAGACGCTTACCGAGCAAGGAACGCGATCCAGTGTGAAAATCATGATTGGTGGAGCACCCATCACCCAAGAGTGGGCGCGTGAAATCGGGGCTGACGATTCCGCACCAGACGCTATCACGGCCGTTTCCAAAGCAAAGGCACTAGTGACCGCGAGTCAAGCTAATCAGACTTAATGATTGGACACGATACGATTGAAGAATATTCCAACTAATGAATCAAGAGAGCCGAAGCGTCGCTTCCATAACCTGGCATACAGATCCCCGGACGACGTTATCTTCGGCGTTGCTCCTAACCCAGTTTCCGGCGGATTTGGGCTGACCATCGGTGGAGGAGCAGTCGTGCCTGAAGTTGACTTCACACTCCCGACGATGGCTATAAACGCCGCTACCTGGAACGACGTGCAACGGCAGTACCAAGAAATGTCAAGAAGCGTGCTTGGAAAGGCGACGCAGCTAGGTTGCTCTGCATTAGCCTTGGAGGTTGAGCACCTCTACGAGTTGACTACTCATCCGGAGTGGGGAGCAGAGATAACGCGACAGATAAAATCGATTATGGAAGAGACCTTTAGGAAGCATGGGTTGCGGTCGACACTTCGAGCTACCGTGGCCGACGTTAGGGAGGCAGAGCGACCCCCCAGAATGCGAACAGGAGAAGGCTTCAGAAAGATCATGGAGTCGATGGAGATGTGCGCTGCATCAGGAGCAGATATCTTGACGATCGAAAGCACTGGGGGTAAGGAGCTTTTCGACAAGGCCATTACGCATGGAGACGTGACGGCGATTCTTTACAGCCTTGGCGTTCTCGCTTGCAGCGACATGAGATATCTATGGCGTCACATCACCGACTCGGCTGCAAGACATAACATTCTGCCAGGTGGAGACTCAGCCTGCGCGTTCGCAAACACGGCAATGCAACTCGCACATCAGAACTACATCCCACATGTTTTAGCTGCCTTCGTTCGAGCAATCTCCTCCGTGAGAACGTTATGCGCATTTGAGGAAGGAGCAGTTGGCCCAGGGAAGGATTGCGGTTACGAGAATCCTGTGATCAAAATTATTACGGGAGCACCGATCGCTATGGAAGGAAAGTCTGCTGCCTGCGCACATTCTAGCGCTTTGGGCAACATTGCATCTGCGGCCTGCGACTTCTGGACGAATGAATCAGTGCAGAACATCAGACTGTTAGGCGGCCAGGCTCCAGAAGTTTGTGCTGAAATGCTCATTTACGACTGCCGACTCATGAACACCGCGCACGATCTACACCAGTCAAAAATGCTTCGGAGACTCTTCGTTGAATCCGACCATTACAGGAATCCACAAGCTCTCTTTCTTGATCCAGAAATCTGCTTCGCACTGGCTAAGGTTATAGTGAGTGAGCCCAGCGACTACCGGCGAACGTTGAGAGCAGCTGATTTCGCGTGCAGCGCCATGCGAAATGTCATTGACAAGAAGTTGATTTCCACAAGCGCCGCTGAGAACAAATGGTTAGTCCAACTCGAGAAAGCCGTTGCATCGATGCCTGAGAACGCTGAAGAGTTGGAGCCTGAGATTAAGAAGAAGTGGGGATCCACATTTATCCCCGAGGAATACGGACTGAGTCCGTGATAGGCGAAGCAGCATATGACCCTACGTGAGTATTTCAAATCATTTGACCGTTTTAACGTCGTTCCGATTCTAGGGTACGCAGGCCTAAAGATCGGGGGCTTAAACGCACAACAATGCCTGCACGACCCTAAACTTCACGCTGAACTGGTCAAAAGCAACCTCAAACATTTCGAGCCTGACGCGGTTATTTCCTTAATGGACTTGACGGTTGAAGCTGAGTCGTATGGGATCAAGCCACAATTCAAAGACTATGACCCGCCGGAAATCAGGACGCACATCCCACTTGACAAGGTCACCGAGCCCCAACGATCAGGGGCACGTATCGACATGATGGTGGAAGCAGCAAGGCAAATCTCGCAGCAAGTGAAGGACATCCCAACGGGTTTCTTTGTCACAGGGCCCTTCACGTTAGCAGGACAAATAGTAGGGCTCGAACCATTGCTGATGGGTCTCTACCAGTCACGGGAAACTACTTCGAAACTAATAGAAAACTGTACGGAGATGATTATCGATTACGTAAAACGCTTGGAAGAGACTGGGATTAGTTTTCTCGTCCTAGCGGATATGTCGTCCAGCCTCATCTCGCCGAAGGATTTTGAACAGTCCGTCAAAACTCCAATAAGCCGTGTGGTGAAGGAGTTTTCTAATGATGTCGTCTTGCACATGTGCGGGCGTACGTCTCATCTACTCAAGCACCTAGGTGAAACTGGGGCAGCAGCCATTAGCATAGACCAGAACGTCCCACTGCCCAACGCCGTTGAAGCCGTGCCAAGTGAGATGCTGGTCTTTGGGAATTATTCTCCTGTGGGCCTAATGTCAGAGAATACCTCGACGATAACATCAAACGTGACAAAGATGGTATCAGCAGTGAACCCAGTAAACGTGATCGCAAGCTCTGGATGCGACATACCTTCCCAAACACCACCTGAGAACATCAAAACATTCATACAGGCTGTGAAGTCCTACAAGAAAACTTAGCAGTCATCACGATTCTACCAAACTGCCTCAACGACTAATGATGGCCTCGTGTGGAATCTTGAATGTAATTGCCAGTTACATTCTAGATATTCCTATACAGCAAAATCTACTCTCGGCGCGTTCTCAATGCTTTCAAAATTCTCTCGGGACTCATAGGAAGTTCTCTTATGCGTGCACCCGTTGCGTTGTATATCGCGTTTGCAATGGCAGGTGCGACAGATATTGCTCCCATCTCGCCGATACCCTTAACGCCGAAGACTGAAACAGGATCGACTGGTTCAACCAATATCGTTTCTATCTTAGACACGTCAGCAGCTCTTAAGAGCTTATAATCAAGAAAGTCTGGATTAATGGTCTGCCCTGTTGTCTTCTCCAATACGAGTTCCTCAGTCAAGCCATAACCGATGCCCGTCAAGACCCCTCCTTCGATCTGTCCTTCCACAATGGTCGGATTAATTGCTCTGCCAACATCGTGGGCAGCAACAATATTCACCACCTTCACTTGCCCAGTCTCTGTGTCGACTTCAACCTCTGCAAATTGCGCACCGAAGGGCGGAACATATTTGGGCATTTGATAAGTTGCTGTACAAACTATAATGTTGTCTCCGTGGGCACGCACGTCTGAACGCTGTAACAATTCCGAGAATGACACCCCTTTATCAGATGTTCCGCTGACGTAGATCCTGCTATCTCTCGACAGGAGCTCTCCAGCGGGCACCTTTAACAATTTGGAAGCCATTTCGAAAAGCCTCCGTTTCGCATCTACAGCAGCTGCTTTCGCCGCGCCCCCCGTTTCCACCGTTGTCCTGCTTCCAGAGACTACTACTCCCCAAGGCGTCTTCTCCGTATCTGCTACTGTAACGTTGACGTCCTGCAAGCGAGCTCCCAGTTCTTCAGCAACGATCTGAGCCATGGTAGTGGTTAGCCCCTGTCCGATTTCGGGTGTCCCTAAAAACAAATTGACCGAACCGTCGTCATTTATCCTTACAGTAGCGCATCCAACAGATCGTTCATTCGGTCCAGCAAGTTTCGGAGCGAAATGAATAAAAATTCCCATCCCAATTCCTCGCTTCTTCACATCTTCAACTTCACCTGGATTCTTCTGCCTTCGCTCCCAACCAATTCGCTTGCTACCCAGCAGCATACATTGATCAAGCCCAGAACTGGTTACATCATAATCATTGTACGGAATAACATCGCCCGTTTTGATACTGTTCTTTAATCTAAGCTCAAGGGGATCCATTCCCAATTCTCTGGCAACTTCATCTATATCTGACTCTATCGCGAAATCAATTGGTGTGCTGGTGAATCCCCTCATGGGGCCTGAAGGTGGATTGTTGGTGTATACACCGTAACCGTCGTATGCGGTGTTAGGACACCTGTATAGGCTCATATGGTAGAATCCTGCTCTTTCTGCCATAACCGCGCCGTATGCGTAAGCCCCCAAATCTACGATCGCCTTAACATATCTCGCCGTGAACGTCCCATCCTTTTCGAAGCCTGTTTTTGTTTCGAAGATACAGGGGGAACGAGTTCGAGTAGTGTAGAATTCTTCCTCTCTACTCAACTCAAGCATAACCGGTCTGCCAGCTTTCCTTGCCAACAATGCGCATACGATGCCCTCTGCCGAGCCGTACTTACCTCCAAATCCTCCGCCAACGTGGACCGGTATGACGACCCTGACCTTGCTCATAGGTAGATTCAGAGCATTACATAGACTGTCCCGCATAGCGAACGCTGTCTGATCTGACGACCACATAGTTAGCCTCCCTTCTTCGTTCCAACTGGCTACACACACATGTGGCTCAAGCGAACAGTGGCACACTCGTGAAGTTGTATATCTGTTCTCTACGATGTGGTCCGCTTCTCGGAAGCCTCTCTCAATATCGCCGTAAGCTTTTTTGTGTACAACCTGAAAATTACCCTTCAGATTAGATAGCTCTGGATGTATTTTGGGTGCATCTGGTTTCATGGCCTCCGCTGGGTCTAAGAGAGCTGGAAGCACGTCGTATTTCACGTGTATTTGTTCTAAAGCTGCTTCTGCCGTATCGTTGCTTTCAGCTGCTACTGCGGCTACTTTATCGCCAGCATAGCGAACCCGATCGTCCAAAGCAAACTCATCTACGTTGCGGCCATGTCCTGGGACGTAGAGAAGCTTGGCTTCCTTGTAAGTGAGGATGGCTTTCACGCCTGATAATCTTTCGGCCTCACTAGCATCTATTTCCAAAATCTTCGCATGAGCATATGGGCTTCTGAGAATCTTCGCATACAGCATTCCGGGCAGCTTCATGTCCACTGTGTATTTTCCTTTTCCCGTAACCTTCTCCCTTGCGCCCGTCATTTCAGGAGATTTGCCAACCACGGACAGGTGTTTATCCAATTTTTTATAGCATCCGCTTTCCATTTTTTGTTGTGGCCATTATTGCTTCAACTATCTTTTGGTATCCTGTGCATCTGCAGAGGTTGCCCAGGAGAGCCTCTCTCACTTCCTCTTCTGTTGGGCTAGGATTGTTATCTAGCATAGCTTTCGCGGAGAGTACCATTCCCGGAGTACAGAAGCCACATTGGATTGCTCCGTATTTAACGAAAGCTTCTTGGAGTGGGTGTAGTCTGTCTCCATTCTGGAGTTCTTCGATAGTGATTATTTTTTTACCTTCACAATGCGCTGCTAAAATCAAACACGACGGAACAGCCTTTCCATCCATTATGATTGTACAGGATCCGCACTCTCCTTTGCCGCAACCTAGCTTTGATCCTGTGAGACCGAGGTCGTTTCTTAGTACATGGAGTAATGTTGACTTAGGTTCCACTTCCACCTCGTAGGTGTGTCCATTTACGTTTAGATGAGTGCGTATTTTTCCCATCTTGAATTATACAACTCTTTCCAATGCTTTTTCTACGGCTCGTTTCACCAGAACCTTACTCATCTCTCTTCTGTATTCGGCTGAGCTACGAACATCGCTAATTGGCTTCGTCTCTTCAGATGCCGATTGGGCTGCTTTCTTGATGACAGCTTCATCCACTCTCTGTCCGTCAAGGAGCGCTTCTCCGTTCTTAGCTCTAATTGGGGTGGGTGCAACTGCGCCGAGCACTATGCGCGTATCTTCAAAAACTCTGTTTGGTCCCACATTGATTCTGACAGCAACATTTACGATTGCGATGTCAACACCTGTTCTACCAATTCTACAGAATGCAGTTCCCGTATGGGCTGCACGTTTCGGGATCTGGATTTCTGTCAGTAACTCATCATGCTTTAAGACGGTCTTCCTAACATCTGAAAAAAAGTTTTCTAGCGGAACTATTCTTTCGCCGCCAGGACCGACTATCTTCACTTTTGCATCTAGAGCTATTAGAGGTGGTGGAGAATCCGCCGAAGGAACGGCATTGCAAATGTTGCCTCCGATGGTAGCCAAATTTCTTACGTTGATATGTCCAATCTCATGTACTGCTTCAGGCAGTATCCTGTATGCGCCGTCTTTAAGCAAAGCTGATTTTTCTATGGTGTAGAGATTGGTCAAAGCACCGATTCTTATGCCTTCATAATTTTCTATATAGTCTAAAGGTAAAGAAGTGATATCAACCAAGTATTTGGCTTCAGGCGGCTTATCAACTAATAAATCCGTCCCGCCCGCGATCACTCTTGCTTCGTGCCCGTAGCGGGTTAAAATGGAAATAGCTTCAGAAATTTGCTTTGGCCTAAAATATTCCGTGGGGTTAAACAATTTTTCCGTCAACTTTTTCCCTCATGCGAGAAATCGTATGGGGGGAGAAATCAAACGCTTTCGAGGTGACGACCACAGAAAGTTAAGCGGATGCCTATTATTTCTTATTCCATTCTGAGATTTGTACAAGTCTATCTTCTTCTGTCGCGGAGTGGTATTGGCCTACTTCTTCAGAGAGCATTGCCTTTAGATCTGGCCGGCCATCCAAAAGGGATTCAAGGTTGTCCACTAACTTCGGCAGGATTTCTATTGGTATTCCCATAAACATCTCTTCAGTCTTAACTTTCATGAAGATCCTAGCACCAAAGCATCCGAGACTAGGGCACAATTCGCCTGTCATGTATGCCCTAGCGCAAACGCTTGAACAAGTCGACGGCATCGTCGCTCCGTAAACCATTTCGCCCGTCTCGAAGGTATGTCCCCTGATCAGATACATCGCCTGTTTCGGGTTGCAGATTACCATAACGATAACACCGCCTTCCTCGGGATCGAACGGAGCTTTCTCTAGTGGTGAAAAAGAAATCGTTTTGATTGTTTCAGGCGTTATTTTCCAATATTTAGTCTGAGCTCTTTGAACAGCCATAGGAGACCTGAATATTCTCCTGCCGTTTTCGGGGTACTTTCCAGATAACCACTCGCCGTTTAAGAGTCCTGGAAATGCTTGCGTCATTCCCAAATAGAACATTCCATTCTTGCATGCATGATTTTCAACAGTTGAGTAGAAGACCTTGCCTTCCAGTCTAGCCTTATCGACCATTTCGCACCATTTCATTTTACCCTCAAGTTGCTTGATGCCTTTGGGTATTTTCGGTGAAAGGAAGATCGCAACTGGGGAGGTTTCGAGAGATAGAGAGGATTTTAATCTATTCGATAAACCTGCATACGCCTCTGCAATATAGGTCATGTAAATTGGCCTGCCCGACAGTGTGCGTTTGGCATTATCGTT
>CAYWMG010000182.1:0-2224 GCA_964459245.1 uncultured Candidatus Bathyarchaeia archaeon | reverse complement strand
ACGTACGGCGAGTTGAACGGGCTATCTTCCTCGTAATGGTTCGTTCTAGAACTTGCTCTGAGTTTGGGCTCTTGAGTGTAATCACACTGCCTTTGGTCGGTGTCATCTTCTGAAGAAGTTCCTCGACGATCATGCCTAGTACGTCGGTGTAGAACTTCAGTGATTCTTCGATGTCTCTCATTCGAATTCCGATATAGATGAAACGAAATCCCAAGGACGTAGATCGTCAGAGCATTATTCATGCACGTGAGTGATTAAAGTCGTTGCTCTGACGGAACCGGAAAGGAAACCTTAGTACCTCAAAGGAGCTGACTGGAATCAATCAACTTGGCGCACCGTGCAATGGTAGCCGTTGACGCCTTAGCCCTCATCGCCTCAACTATTTAGGTCAACGCGAAGAATTGCAATTAGGGGCGTCCCAGTTGATTACACTCACCAATCACGCGAAAGCTCAGATGCGCCTTAGGGGCGTATTGTTCAATGAGGTCGAGACAGTTATTTCTCGTCCGGCAGAGACCGTGGCTACGCGTGCCAATAGGCTAGCTTCATATGCTGAGATTCAGGGAAGGTATATAGTTGTGATTCACGAAAGGCACCACCTAGACGAAGATGTAGTAGTAACCGTAATGAGTGTTGATAAGAGTAGGCTAGAGAGATTTGGCTTCAGTAAGATATGATGAATCCGCAAAGGCACTGTACGTGCGACTCCGTAGAGGGAAGGCAGCAAAGACCGAGCCGATCAATGACAGCGTCTTCCTAGACTTGGACGCGAGAGAAAACATCGTGGGCATAGAGGTCATTCTCCCTAGAGATCTACCACAGGAAACACTGCGAAAGCTAGCCGTAGCGGCGATGTAGAGGAGAACAATTGCGTGCTCGTACGGCAATCGGAGACTCGAAAGTGAGGCTATTTCAGCCCGGACATACATGACTTCTCATGTAACACCCTCCCGCCCCACCAATCACTAGTGATGCTACCTTAGATTGATCGATCAACGGGAATGAAGGTGGATCGCATTCATTCGACTCCTGAGTAGTTTCTATCGAGGCCTTGGACTATGCGCCGGAGGTAGAAAGAACATAATTTTTGATCTGTAGAGACAAGATGTTCAATTTTCGGGATTTCTCACTTAGTATGAATACGGTCTCAGTAGGAATGGTTTTATAATCAGGAAGTTAAGGATTGCGGCATGGCTAAAGAAGTCGTGGTCACCAGACGCGGACAGACCACAATACCTACTGAAATTAGAAGAAAGCTAGGCATCAAAGAAGGTTCGAGACTGAGGGTGGATGCTGAAGGCGATATGGTCATATTCACAAAAGTTCCTTCCGTCTTTGAATTGGCTGGAACGAGCAAGCTGACTAAAGAGGAAGCTTTCAAGCTGCTCGATAAGATGAGAGCGGAAGACTGATGCTCTTCGACACACGGTACTTTTGGGCCATATTTACTTCTAGAGACGAAGAAACGACCACCAAGCTCAAAACCTTGTTCGATAGGTCGAAATCGACTTACGTTTCGTCGATCACGATATACGAGATATTCAAGCTAACTCTTGCCAATGAGGATAAGGCAACCGCCAAGTTACGCGCGGATACGATAGCGAATGACTACGAGGTTATCAACGTCGACTCAGAAATTGCTGAAGAAGGAGCAACCATGAACCACCGACTCAGAATCCCGATGGCCGATTCACTCATAATGGCGACCGCCAAGCAATTCCACCTATCATGCGTTACGGACGACCCACATTTTACAGAAGTCAAAAGAATCTGGGTTTGAAATAGCAATCTTTCGATTGATGTTGTTAGGATTATCTGAGACAGAGGTACTTTACTTGAGCAATCTCCATCGACTTACTGGAACTCCTTCTAGACTCAATGCGCAGATCGAGGTTACGATGAATGGCAAATAGAAAACTCCGACAAAGTACACGTCTAAGGACTGCATTATACTGGCCAGCAAGAGAACCAAGATCACTCCAGAGATAACGAAGGATGCCACGCCTATACTGATGAGCAGAATGGGGCTTCGAAAACCCGATCTGACAGAATACAGGAAAAGGAACAGCAGTGCGGGTGATGTTGTAAACTGCGCAGTCAGCAAGATTAGGTACAGTACCGCACGGATGCCTTCCTCAGTGTGCGAGATTTGGAGTAGGGGCAGGGCGGTTACTAGTACAGAGGGTGTTATGCTGAGAGGCAAGAGGAGTGCGCCCCTCCAGTT
>CAYWMG010000181.1:0-4434 GCA_964459245.1 uncultured Candidatus Bathyarchaeia archaeon | reverse complement strand
ATAATGAGGACTGGATGATCAACGGAGTAATACCTAACAAGTCGAAAGATTATCAGAGGAAGAAATCAGCCGAATTCACAAGCATGAAAATGGTGCTTGATTTCCTAGAGAAGGTTGACGAGAGGAGTCAGGCCTATTTTGCGCAACTCAATGATGCTGAACTTTCTAGACCAGTGAAACTAACAACATCGATGGGCCAGACCTTCGATCTTACAGTGGAAGAGTGCCTGTTTCAATCGTTCACTGAACAACTCTATCACCTAGGCGAATTGATAGCGTTATTCTGGCAAGATAATATTGAACCGCCCAAGATGCAATGGTTCTGGAACAATCCTAGACTCTAAACGATTGGTCAGCAGGCTGGGCCAAAGCAGTCGCCGGCTGAGCCTTAACCCGTAAGCACACTGTAACAGGCAGATGGTAAGTTCGGATCGACCGTTAGAGAGAGTTATGCCCCATGTTTGGAGTACGCCAAGTAGGAGTAGTATGGTGCGTCAATATTCATCTTCCAAAACTCAGCGAAGATCTCACCATAATGGTAGATTACTTCAATCGGCACGTGGTAAAGCACTTGCGCGAGGCTATAGACAGCCGCACCCCCGTTAGGTAAAGGTCTCTTGACCTGCTTCTGGAGATCCGCCTCACCAAGCTTCTCGAACAACTTCGATGTCTTGGCATCTACCTCGAACATGTACCTCTTCACGTCCGCGATGTTCTTAAAATCTTGAAACTTGCGATCGGTTGTCACTTCGCCTAATCCGGGAAATCTATAATGCAGCCAATTATCCTCGACCATTATGGTATGGGTGAATACATCTTTGATGCTGTCGAAGCTAAGACCACGATTTTTTGTAAAATCCTCGTTCGTCAACTTCTCAAGGCTTTCCACTAATTTGGTACGAGCTTTCTTGAAGTAATCAAATAGTTCCAAGTAATCCAACAAGTCTACCTCAATTAATTGAAGTGCCTACTAGTGCTTGATAGCTTTATCGAGTGGATGCTTATGCAAAATGGCGAGTAGGCTATGGCTGCGTTGAGTCTGGCTGGCCCGAAGCTGTGTTGGGCTCGAGATCACAATATCAAATATCACATCTATCGTTCGGCACAATACTTGTTGTGCGAGGCTAATTCTTGTTTTTCTTTGTGGCTAAGCATCTTGATCTGGCGCTCTCTCTTAGTGGCGGCGTTACGAGTTCTGAACTCTTCTACGTATACAACTCTCTTTGGTCTGCGCATTCTCGTATATCGTGCACCACGCCCTTTTCGGTGTCTCTCAAGTCTTGACTGTACGTTCCTCGTGTAGCCTGTGTAGTAGCTATCATCATCGCAAAGAAGCAAATACACATAGTAGGATTGTTTCTCAGGCTCTGAGTTCTTGTTTTTTGTCTCATGGGGCATTGCCATGCATTCCGTCGTTCATTTATCGTTGCCACGTTTTAGTCGCGAATATCAATGGCGCGCACGCCATTGTGCACGCAGCTCGTTCTCGAGTTGTGTCTGTATAATCTCAACAAAATAACAGTTCAGCTCGACTTATGTGGTTTAGCGGAACACTCAGTGTTCTTCATTGAACTCTACAGCAATTTTAAGAGCCGTTCGAACCACTTGGCACGCCGACTTCCCCAAAACCACGGTCATGGGCTCCTTCCCGAAATCTCCTATATGGTATATTACATCTGGAACCCTTCGCGCTTTCTTGATTGCTTGCTCTGTCCCCCATGGTATAGTCCCGCCTTCCCTGTTTTTCACGTCCTCAGGTTCCGAGGAGCGATCATAGGGTGAGGATATGAGGTTTAACTTATCACAAATTTCCAGCAGCCTTTGATCGTAGCGAATATTAATTGCAGCTCTGTTCGCGGGATTATATTTCATCGCTGTCAGAATTGCCGCGGCCACGTGTTTTGATGCTCCAAATTGTGGTGCAGCTGAAGCTTTTGCTCGATTGCCTATCTTGACAATTCTTCCAGGAACGGCAGCGATATCCATCGGAGATTCTGGTTCCCGAAGGCTCATGCCAATATTGGTTTGTGATTCTGGTATTAGTCGCGAGAATGTATTGCTCTCTTCCAGCAGATGGACGGCTTGATTGAGGTCCTCTAGTACTTCTAATCTCTCAGCTTCCCTGTATAGCAGCGCTAGAGGATTTACTGGGCCATGCCCCTTTCCCACGGGCACTCCATGAAGGATTGCGCTGGAGATAAGTCGGCGAGCGAGGCCAACAGCGTTTGGGATTGTGTTTTCTTTAGCAAGTTCTGCAGTTATTGCTGCGGAGAAGCTGCATCCCGTTCCATGATCGGTCTGTTTCTTTACGTGTGGTGCTTCAAATTCTTGAAATTTATCTTCGTAGTATAGTGTATCCACGACCTTTTCACTTGTGGGAATATGACCTCCCTTCACGATTACTGCACGGGGGCCTAGCTCCGCGATTTTCTTCGCCGCTTTCCTGGCATCGGCGAGGTTATGAATTTCCATCTGCGCTAATACTTCAGCTTCCATCGCGTTTGGCGTTACGACTGTGGCCAATGGGAGTAAATGTTCTTTGAGTCTCTCGATCGCTGAATCTTCAAGCAGTTTCGCGCCGCTCTTGGCAATCATTACTGGATCAACCACGGTGATGAATTGATGTTGCTTAACCTCCTCAGCAACTGCGTTGATGATTTCTGTCGTGTGCAACATTCCCGTTTTTGCAGCATTAACCCCAAAATCGTCGATGACTGCCTTTATCTGGGCTTTGACAATGCTAACGGGGACGTCAAGCACGGCGTTTACCGCGGTCGTATTTTGCGCGGTGATTGATGTAATTGCGGTCATTCCGTGAACTCGCATGGCGGCGAATGTTTTCAGATCGCCCTGAATTCCGGCGCCGCCACCCGAATCTGAGCCGGCTATGGTGAGTGCTCTTGGCACCGTCTTTCGGAACGCCGTCTCGAATGGGTTGAGAGTAGTCATGAATTATGTCATCTGTGACAGATTGTTAGCAGAAGGCTAACCCAAGTTAAAGCTCCGGTGCAAATATTTATCCGATCCTTATTCATCCGAGTCACTTTATTCTCCTATCTTGTTCTATTATGCAAGCTGGGTCGACAGTCAGAACCTTATCCATGATCTTCTTCACTGCCGTTAGCCCCATCCGTTCACGTTGAGAGACACCAGACTGGCCGTCTTGTTCGAGCGTTGCGCCGGAGTAGGAGTTTCCTACAAAAGTTCGGGCTAGCAACACAGCCTTCAGGAGTGTGTTCACATTTCCAGCTTGAAGGTAGATTGAAACATCGTTCACGAATAGAATGGGTGTAGGATCAGAGATGTACCTTTGAAGCAGCTCGTCGATGATTGCAGCGTTTCCTCTAGCCAGTTGCAGGACGCGATCAGCGGTGCGCCCTTCGATTCGTGGAGCATGCAATTTCAGGCGTGGCGTAAGGAGTCGAAGGCGGGCGTGCTTCTTCAAAGAATCACTAATGAGTCCGCCAATCTTGATGCCTCTGAACTGCACGCTTCCAGGGGCCATATCTATCACTGTAATCTTGCCAACTCCAAAGTTCATAATTGCTTCCTCCAGTAATCGAGCTGTCAGCGCAGTCTTCCCGCTGCCAACGTCACCTATAATTAGCGTGCGCCGTTCGTAGGCTTCACTAAAACGTAAGTCTCTCAAAAACGCCAATCTTCCTCAGCGCCTTAACAACCACATACCCCATAATTGAACCTGGAATACTAGCAAACCAGAAGGAGATCACGAAGAGTTCCCATTGTGTTGTAATGCCGAACATAGCTGGTAATGGTCCTGCTCCAATGAATGGTGCTACGGCAAGTGCACTGAGAATTCCACCGATAGCAGTGCCCAAGGGTTCAGTCAAGGCGGATTCATCGTGATGCCAAAGATACCAGTATACTAGACCTACCACAAACCCACCCGGCATTCCACCGGGATAGGCGAAGAGTGTTCCTGTTCCGGCCGCAATACGAAGAGTTCCTATACCCAGTGCTACTGCTGCCGCATAGAATGGGCCAAGCAATATTGCGACGATAGCGTTTATCATATGTTGAAACGGAAAGATTCGAGTAGGCCCAATTGGAAAGGATACGAGCGATAGAACGAACCCCAGTGCAATAAAGAATGAACTGAGAGTTATCTTGGTGGTTATTATTTGGCGGCGGCTTCTTTTCGTCGGGCCACTTATGTTATCTGTTGAGTGTTGCATCTCTTTCTCCCTACGCCGGTATTACCCTGATCAGTTTCACAGGGGTCGACGGCGCAATAGCCGCCCTCTCAGCAGGGTGTCCCCAGCTCCCCCGGCACCTAAGATATACTCTCTAGAAGCATAATTTAGCTTTAACTTGCCTGTAAGCTCTCTTGGCTTGGGGTGACTTAAGGCTGACCAAATTACCCTGCTAACCTGAGCCACAGAACCTGCAGACCAGTGTATCCAATCATCCTCT
>CAYWMG010000180.1:0-2590 GCA_964459245.1 uncultured Candidatus Bathyarchaeia archaeon | reverse complement strand
ATTAGCGGAGCCTTGAAGGTAATAAACCTTCATTCAGCAGACGACTAACTAGTTGACGAAAGAATGTTAGAAATGGAGTCGGCAGCTGTCCGGGGCTCGCGTGGGCTTTCGCAACACACTACTACCCAGATCGCCTGAGAGATTCACTTCCGTGTTCGGAATGGGAACGGGTCCTAGCCCTCAGCTATGGCCGCCAACTCCGAGCTACCACCTATTAGCGAATAATTAAACATTCTCGGTTGATTCATAATGGTTGATGAGCAGTGAGTGGAGTTGCAGTAATTGGCGTCGGAATGACGCCCGTCTCGTCAACTTCCGATAAATCCCTAACCGAGTTGTTTGTGCAAGCCGCAAAAGAGGCAATTGACTATGCAGGCGTCGATCAAGTCGATGCCATATACGTCGGAAATATGATGTCAGGATTTCTTCAACATCAAGAACACCTTGGGCCGCTAATGGCATCAGCTCTTGGCAGGGAAGGTGTTCCCACCTACAAGGTGGAGGCGGCTTGTGCTTCCGGAGGCGTGGCGATGAACGTTGGCATGAAAGCAGTACTCTCCGGCCTCGATAAAATTGTGGTCGTGGGAGGTGTAGAGAAAATGTCAGGTTATTCTACCCCAGAGGTGACTACTGGGTTAATGATGGCGGAGGACAGACTAAGGGTAGCAACGTCCGGTGTCACATTTGTTGGTCTAAACGCGATGATCGCGAGGGAGTACATGCATAGGTTCAAAGTAAGTCATGAAATAATGGCGGAGTTACCAGTGTTGTGCCACGAGAACGCATTAGATAATCCGATGGCCCAATTTCACAAGAGAATTACAGTGAGTGACGTCTTGAAATCTCCTTTAGTTGCTGATCCGCTCAGATTGTACGATTGCTCCGGGATAGGTGACGGTGCTGCAGTGGTAATCTTAACTTCAACTAAAGAGGCTAGGAAATTTACTGATACGCCAGTCGAGGTCGCGGCCTCTAGCGTTGCCAGCGACACTTTGAGTCTGTACCAACGTAAAGACATCACAATGTTCGAGGCTTCCAGGACGGCTGCTAATGAGGCATACGCAAGATCAAAGTTGACTCCCGCTGACGTCGACGTTTTAGAAGTTCATGATGCGTTCTCTGTGCTTGGGCTAATGGCACTGGAAGACTTGGGATTCATCCAGAAAGGAAAGGGAGCTCAGCTGTTAGTGAACGGTGAATGTAATCGTGATGGGCGTCTGCCAACAAACACGTTTGGCGGACTAAAAGCACGCGGACATCCTGTAGGTGCAAGCGGAATGTACCAAATCGCTGAGCTAACACTGCAGCTTTCACAACATGCTGCAAAATGTCAAGTGCCAGATCCCAGTATTGGCCTTGCGCAGAGCATCGGCGGAATTGGAAGTACTGTAGCGGTCCACATTCTTAGGAGAACTTGAGCAATGAATTCAGTTAATCTTTCTGGGGTTGTGTGTCCAAAATGTCATTGGTCTGACTTCTTTAAGGTACAAACCTGTCCGCTGTGCCTAACCGCAGTAACCAGCGCATCATTCTCGGGACGAGGACGAATTGCCACTTATACCGTTATTCATTATCCGCCTTCAGGCTTCGAGAAAGAGGCACCCTACGTAGTGGCGATAATTGATCTGGATGATGGACCTACTATAATTGGACGGGTGAGGGCGGAGCCTGAGAAAGTTGAGATTGGATTGACTGTACATTTCAGTCGTGAGACAGCTGGCGCATTGGAGTTTGAGCCAACTGAGTGACCTATGTTTGACCAAAAAGAAAGAGAAACGAGACACGACGGGAAGCAATCAGTATATGTAAAGAACTTTCAGCAGCCGAGAAGATCAAGTGAATGAATTCATATGGACGTCAAAAGAAATAGCTCACAGGCTTCCAGCAAAGGAACGGCCGAGTACTACTACGCCTATCGACAATCCCTAAATCGAGCTATCGATAAATGGAAAGAAGACGCGCGCTGAAGCTAGACCGCTGTTGGATGCTCAAAAGCTGACCGATGTGGTCGACTGTTTTCGGTCGAAATAGGGTGAACTTGAGAAGTAATACAGGAAACCCAACGGCGCAATTGCAGTGACGACCTAACCGATATGATATCTTACCGTTGGCATCTGCAGGTATTGGTGGGGCCGAAGGGATTGTCATGGCTCCCGTGTACCACTTTGAACCCTCGACTTCCGCCATGCCGTCATGTCTACGGGTTTCTTCGCTCCTGAAGTTCGTCATTCCGAACTGGTCCGCAAACCCGAAAGGTTTGGTCTTCTGGAGCCCTTGGCGGGATCTTTTTCCCTGTCGTCATCCCTGGCTAGAGACCGTCACTCAGTATCATTGTGCCTACGGCCCCACTTGGAGATGACCGGGAGGCCCCACATGGACAAGGTCGATCAGTGTCTATATGGATTTTGGATAGGTATCTATACCGACCCTACGACTTTCAGAAGGTCGGCTTTGGTGATGATGCCGACGACGTGACCTTTCTTTGTTACCAGCACTGCCGGCTCGTAGCCTAGCAGATTTGAGATCATTGACAACGGTGTATCTTCATTAACCGTTGGAAACGCATCATCCATAATTCGTTCAATCCATT
>CAYWMG010000179.1:0-3410 GCA_964459245.1 uncultured Candidatus Bathyarchaeia archaeon | reverse complement strand
CAATTACAGAATAGTTTGTGGGTAGTGTCCAGTTGGCGATGGACTTCTAAGCCTACTTTGACCGAAGGAGGTTCTTTACTCATGACGATCAGCTTCGACTGTTCGTCGATTGGATAGTTCCCCATGAAGGTTTGTTATCATGAGTTTTTTCACGCTATTAATATCACGTTCGTTGCCGAGCGCCCACATCATTTTCACTAATGCAGTCTCTGATAACATGTCGTCGAGTGGGATTACGCCTAATCGCAAAAGGTCTCTGCCCGTTGAATAGACGTTCATGTGGACTCTGCCCCAAATGCATTGGGAGCACATTGCGACAACGATCCCCTCATTGAGTGCTCTCTCTATTGGTGGGAACATTGCTTCGCCAACATGTCCAAGACCTGATCCTTCGAGCACGATCCCTTTGCAGCCTGCAGCGATCGCCCAGTCAATGATGCCCGCTGATATGCCGGGATAAAATTTTATCAGAACAACGTTTGGATCGAACTTGGGCTTTATTGACCATCCTTGAATCACTCTTCTTTTTTCTAGGTTATCGCTGTTCGTTTCTATAGAGTTGGTGATCAGATTATAGTAAGCAAGAGGAGTCGAGTTAATGCTCTCAAAGGCGTCTCTGCGACTAGTATGACACTTTCTAACTTTGGTTCCACGATGAATAGCAATTTTTTGATCTGAGATCCAGTCATGCATTGCGACGCCAACTTCAGCAAAATGTGCTTTGGCTGCTATGGCTGTTGCTGCCGTCAAGTTTGCCGCAGCATCGGAACTAGGGCGGTCAGACGACCTTTGTGATCCTACTAAAATTACTGGAACGGGAGGCGTGTTGAGCGCAAAACTGAGTGCTGCGGCAGTGTATCCCAGTGTATCAGTTCCGTGAGCGATCACAACTCCTTGCGCTCCTTGGTTTATCTGTTCTGAAATTGATGCAGCAATTGACGACCACTGTTGTGGTCCTATGTTCTCGCTGAAAATGTTGGAGAGAACCTTTGCATCCACCTTGGCTATGTTCGCCAGTTCCGGAACGACGCTGTAGATGTCCTCTGCGTCGAGTGCGGGTTTTACAGCTCCGGTTCGATAATCAACTTTGCTAGCAATCGTTCCGCCTGTACTGATTATCGATACCCTAGGAAGGCCGTCCATTTGGCTAGGTAGTGGTGGGCGAGTGAAACGAGGCTCCGCGCCTTCTCCAATAACCTTCACTTGAGTTGTCTTCTCAATTTGAATTCCAATATTGTATCCGGTCCTCAACTTCACAACCAAGAAATCACTTTCGTGGCCTGTCTGAAGTCGCGGCATGAGGAGGCCGTCAATAGTTTCCTGCATATCTTCTGTCTTTCGTTGAACACTGATTCTGTCACCTATCTTAGCTCCTGCTTTGGTCAGCAAGTCGCGTGACAGGCCAAAATAGCCGTACAGTGGGTCGTCTGACAACTTTACTTCTCCTCATGTGATGGGAATTGTGGGGTGACCTCTTAAGAGTTGGTCACGATCTGGACAATCGTTTGCCCATGTATGGGCCTTCACGATTGTATCCTGACTTGGCATAGTATGCCCTAGTGCCAATGGCGCTCATAACTAAGATCTTTCTTACCCCCCTCTCCTTGGCCATATCTTCTGCCTCTGCAAGAAGTTCTTGGCCGAGGCCTTTATGCTGCCAAGCATCGAGTGATCTCTTGCCCACTGGGACCTCGGGCCCATAGATATGCAGTTCTCGAACAATCGCAGTTTGGTTGTCAATTTCGTGCCTATGAGCGCGTGAAGAGGGCAAACGTATGCGTATGTATCCTACAAGGATATCTTGATCCTGATCTTCTTTTGACAAGAAAACCTCTACCCCTCCTGACGCATGATATTCAAGCTTGACGGAGCTTAGGTTGGTCAAAGAGAATTCTTGCGTTAGCGCACGATGCCTGACTTCGCGGCACCGAATACACCTACACTTCTTTCCCTCAGACTTCAGTCTTTCAAGAGCGAGTTCTCTAAGGTTTCCTTTTTTCACTCCGGCGATAATGAGTTGAACTGGAAATTCTCGGTGCACGCGCATGATCCTAATCCATGGAGGGACGATTTTCTTCACTCTGGCAATTAGTTCGACTGCTTGTTCTGTGTCATATGGGGTATAGTGACCGTTTTTCCACCATTCGTAGAGTTGCGTGCCTTCCATTACGAGGCATGGATAAATTTTAAGCATGTCTGGGCAGAAGCGTTCGTCTTCAAATAGTAGTTTGAAAGATTGAAGGTCTTTGTCGAAGTCAGAACCTGGGAGTCCAGGCATCATATGTGCGACAACTTTTAACCCAGCATCTTTTGAGATTTGGAAGGAGTCGACCACATCTGCAACATCGTGTCCACGGTTCGTTAGCTTATACACTCTGTCGTCGATTAGTTGAACTCCGATCTCAACGCGTGTCGCTCCAAAACGCAACATTTGATCAACATGTTCTTCTTTACACCAATCAGGTTTAGTTTCAATAGTCAATCCAACATTTCTAATCTCACTGGTCTCGGCGAGTTTCTTTGCTTCTTCTAGGGTTGAGGAGGTTTTGTGATTTAGAGCATCGAAACATCGTTTAATGAATGTGTTTTGGTACTCAAGAGGGGCGGCAAGGAATGTGCCTCCTTGAATTACTAATTCCACTTTCGAGGGTTCGTGACCGATTGCCTTAAGTTGGTTTATTCGACTATTTATTTGCTCGTAGGGGTCATAACCATATTGAATGCCCCTCATGGCTGCAGGTTCGCCGGACGTATAGCTCATCGGGAATCCTTTCTCCATTGGGCAGAAGACACAACGGCCGTGGGGACATGCACGCGGCGAACTCATTACGCCGATAACGTTTACTCCTGAGATGCTTCGCACTTTTTTGAGCCTAAGTCTGGGTGCAAGTTGTGTTTTCTGTGCAGGAGATAGTGCGCTTAGAATGTCTGAGTTCTTGGGCATCCAGCTAAGTTCATGTTTCTCGCAAAACTCCAGTTTTAATCTGTTTAGGGTATCTTGATTGGATATCTTACGCTCGGTTATTTGTGATACGAGCTCAGCAATAAGCAAGGTTGGTTGTTCGGAGTTAGTTGACAATCATAAACCTACTACGGCCATTGTCTAGGATTATGGCTGCTGTTTGCTTTCGACGCAAATGTATAGGATATTGCTTCCTCGCAATATTACGTTCCCATAATTTGCGGTGGGAGAGTTACCTCGATATTCTGTGGCGCCTTCCAGAATTATGTTCATATGACTATCGGCGTCAATCATTCGGCCTCTATATTCGACATCATTCTTTAGTCGAATGCTTACCTCACCGTTCAATTTCTTCACCAAGAGGTTCAATGGTTTCCTGGAAGGCTCCAAGCAGATCACTCTTCTTGCCACTTCTTGCAGCTAAATAAGCTTGCTATTGCTGTCTTCA
>CAYWMG010000178.1:0-3726 GCA_964459245.1 uncultured Candidatus Bathyarchaeia archaeon | reverse complement strand
AGTAACGGGTAGACTTCTTTGAAACTTGTCGGCGCTTGGACGGCAGACGGCTTTTCTTCCTGAACTGTAACCTGCGCTGAAGCGCCCGAAGCTTTACCTCTCGGGAAGCCCTTCAGTTTCAACTTTAGTTCCATTTCCCTCCCTCCCATGAAGGGTCTGCAGGGTTTGGATTGGCGGGTTTTGGGCAATCGGCCGTTTCGTGTCGACGATCGTATTCGGCGCTTGCTGCGATTCCAGTTTTGACTTGTTCAAGGAATAGATGAGACGAAGTTGGTTGTCGTTGTCCTCGAAGCTGAAGCTCACCTCGACCTGGTTGTCTAATCCTATGATGTGGGCTATGTCGTTGGGGACGCGAACGTAGATTGACTTATTCATCTTCACAGGCCGAATGAGCAGAGTCATCCCGCTTTCATTCCATAATGGAATGTTAGGGGAATGTTTGGCATAGCCTTGATGTACCCCAAGTTCCAGAAACAGGGTAACAACAGCCCACGATCGCTATCAAGTCGCCAGAAGTGATCTACAGTGCGTCTTCATAGTAGCTGGGCGTATCGCGACCCTGCTAACCGAGGTTCTTGACTCAAAAGCCGCGATTTCATCATACATTCAACGTTGTTGGGACGAGGCTTGTACGACTCTTACACGAGGTCTGGTCGATCGCGGAACGAATGTTGCACGCTTCACTCCGAAAGGAACTGGACTGCAACCGGATTGCACCCGGACTGCACCTTAAATGTCGAATTTACCCCTAGAATATCCAGCTTCATCCGAGAATAACCGAGAATATCCGGTTTACTCCGATAGTCGAGCTTCCCGAACGCGTTTTCCAGAGTTGGAGGAGGTACAGGACAGGTCGATTGATCCAAGTTTCGCACCGTTCCGAAAAGTAATTTTTGTCGTCAACCGATTTTTGACAGCCACACGATTTGGCGTTTCAACCGTTAAGTTGACGTTACCATTCCTAGGCTATGTGAACAGATGGGCTTCGAGACGAAAGAAAGTGAAGAAAAAAGAAAAGAAAGGATAGGAGAGGGCTTCTCTACTGGGATTGACCTGCAACGACCCCGTAACTCATTATGCCGCCGTCGGTCAGGCCGATCTTAAGCACGTAGGCGACTCCTACGGAGTATGAGGCGCCGGTCACCGTAAGTGTGGCTGTGTACGTTCCGCCTGGAGCGAGAGCACTAGCACTGCTGCAGCCGGAACACGTCACCTGAACTCCGCCGACGTACCAAGTTGCTGAGGCTATGTTTATTGTGCTGGCGCCGGTGTCGCGCAAGTTAAGCGTTAAGCTGTTTCCGGCTGCGGTCCCACTGGCAGCTGCTGGCCATTGGTAAGCTTCCATGATCAGTTGATCCTTGGTCTGTTGTCCACCGGATCCCTGCAGGCTACCGATTAAACCCATTGAGAACACGTAGAGTAGCACTCCCGCGGCTATTGCTATAGCTATGAGTAGAAGTGCGGCGATAATGGTTGAGATGCCTCGGTTGGTGAAACGTCTGCCCATTATTGTCATCATCTTGATGTTTCACCTCCTGCTTTTCTCTCAACCATTGTTAGGCGAAACCCTAACCAAAGCATGACGTTACCAAAGTTTCGAACCCACGGTAACAGTCATCTCAAATCTACTCAACCTCTTCTGAAGGGAAAAACGGTAAGGGCGGTCTCTAGCGTTCAACCTTGTATCCGAACTGGCAGACAATGACTCCGGAGACGAAAGCTGAAATCTAGACGGAAAGCAAGAGTGTACCAGAATCCTTGGCTCATCACGTGCGATATTCTTCTCAGAAAATTGTTTCGACGCCCAATTTATTGACTGTCGCTGAATGTTGCTCTTTGATTCTGTACAGTCATTGGGCATTTGTTAGAAGATCTCTCTCCGCTAAGCTGATGACCCGAAGTTACATCTGCTTAGTTAAGCAGAGTAGTGTCAAAGGATCCTAAGCCTAAGAGGCCAAATGTCCAACTATTCGTTCCGTACCACTAATTCTAGGATGTTGCCCGATTTTGACATCGGAGCTCCTTGCAGAATGTCAAAAATTGACAGGTCTTAAAGCTTGAGGTAAATCGCTTTGTTGCTATTCGTGCTGGTCCCATTTGAATTTCTTCTCCCTGGATACGCTTGGCTTCGTCTTACTGGTCTTGATAAGCGGTTCAGTGTGATAGAAACGTTCACTATGTCGTTCGTCCTAAGCATCAGCTTCACGAGCCTGTTTACTGCTGCCCTATCACTCCTAACGCACCATTATCTCGCCGTTTCCGTTGGTGGATCGGTGGGGGTTTTTCTCGTCCTCCTGGTTTTATCATTGTGCCGCAGGAGGCTGAATACACGGTCTCCGCCGAAATTTAATCGTGCATTGATCCCAGTACTTACAATTGCAAGTGGATACGCGGTATTGCTCGTTTCTCTTTTTTGGTCCTCTCCTTTCTATCCCACTGTTGATGCGTTCGATCCAATTACTCATGCCCAAATTGTTCAAGGAATAAGTAGTGGGCTTGGTAGAAATATTTTACTTCATTCAAATTTCGCTATTGGGATGCACTTTGTTGCAGCAATTTTGGGCCGATTATTGGTCGTTGATTCATTAGACGCTATTCGCTTCCTCCTCTCTTCGGTTATCGTAGCCTCTGTCTTCTTGACTTACTTTTGTGCGCGTAATGTTCTAGGAAGCGAGAATGCAATCTTCGCCGTATTGATTATGGCCTTCGTTCTTCCCGCCGATTTGATCCACTTCATTAAGATTGGCACTTTTCCTAATATATTGTCAGATGCTCTAGTAGTTACGTTGCTTTGGCTTATAGTATGCTATACGAAAAAACCAGAGCCCGCTTTGGGGGTGACTCTGACGGTGCTCTCAGTTACAGGCGTCTTCGTACACTCTACTTTCCTCATCTTTCTCGCCGCCCTCTGGCTACCTCTTCCTGTATTTCATGTATACTACAGAGCTCTGTTTAGGAATTATTTGAAGAGCCTCATCTTTACAACTGCAGGCTTATTCGTTCTGTTCGTCGCGTTAGAATCGTTTGTGTCGGCCAGTTTTAGTCGAATATACAGCGGCTATATTGCGAGTTCTTTCGTCTCGATACCCCTAATTCTGAATCTGCAAGTTCTAGTTTACAATTACTTTGCCCTAGCTGGGCCTTTGGCTACTATATCAATTATCGTATCCGTCCTGTTCATCATAACGAGGCGAAGACACCTCATTTGGCAACTGTCGTTGTGTGTTTGGTTCTGTCTTTTGATCGTGGCGGCGGTCGTTTCGCCTCAGAGTTGGAGATTCATCTTACTGTCAATGATCCCGGCTGGTTTCCTGCTGGGAGGCTCAATCGGATGGTTGAACGAGCTTGGTTTTCTGGCAACTCGCGCGAAATGGCGGGGAACGTTGCGAGTTATCACTCCGATTTTCCTCTGCGCCTTGATCCTCTCAGGAAGCTTTGTTGGCCTTCTTCCGAGGGTATTTGACCCATCTAACAGGAGTAGAGAAGATGCAATTGTCGATTCAATGTTATGGTTGAAACAGAATGACGATGGGCAAAGCGTAGCCAGCGTATGGTTGCCATCGGACTATCGCTATCTGACGACCTTGACCGGTTTAACTTATGTAGGTGATTTCTTTAACGAAAGTGCCAACTCAACGTTGGCACGCGCACGAAGCGCCAACTTTACCTATATTGCTGTCGCAATTCAGAGCCCTCAATTCCCCACATTCCATTCAAGTGGCTTAG
>CAYWMG010000177.1:0-1645 GCA_964459245.1 uncultured Candidatus Bathyarchaeia archaeon | reverse complement strand
CGGCGGAGATCCGGCGGCTGGCCGCTTACCTAAAGGCCGAGGGGCTGGATCTAGGCGAGACCTTGGACGTGATGGGCGACACCTACGCCGAGGTTTGGGACAAGCTCAAGGCCATCGAGCTGCACCTTGAAGCCGAGTATACGAAAGTTCCAACACTAAATTGTCGACCTTTAGAACGGATTTGAGCAAGAAACCCTCAAATTTTCGTAGTTGTTGAGCAATCAAGATCAAGGAACCACGAGCATTAACCGTGGGAGAACATCACAATTGGTCTGCTTTCACTGTCATGCCGAGAATCCTCCAGAGCTCCTTTACTGTAAAGAATGCTCGCGCATGCTTGAGGCTCCAACTGATTTATGGTTACGGATCGAGGAGTTTCAAACATCCTCAGACCGGAGCGCCCT
Organism: uncultured Candidatus Bathyarchaeia archaeon; assembly: GCA_964459245.1. Classification (GTDB taxonomy): domain Archaea; phylum Thermoproteota; class Bathyarchaeia; order 40CM-2-53-6; family 40CM-2-53-6; genus FEN-987. Next base: position 1,241 of record CAYWMG010000177.1, on the reverse strand, counting down.
CGAGTTAGTGAAGGCTACTGGAATTTTACCATACATTGTGAACCAACTTCTGGTGAAGCCTAAGGACCGAAAACTGAGAGCACTAATTTCAAGCCAGGGGATTCCCTTGAACCATTTTCGCGACTTGGAAGGGGTGATTCAAGAAGTTGCTTACGCGGTATGTTTGGAAAGGTTGCCAGCAATCTACGTAATCACAATGACTAGTGCTCCAAACGCTTTCACTTTCGGAACCGACGACGCTCCCGTGATCGTATTAGATAGAAGGTTAGTTGAGAGTATGGGGGTCAACGAACTGCGAGCTCTGCTTGGACATGAGATGGGCCACATTCGGAGCGGGCATATGCTCTACCATTCTCTTGCACAAACATTGGCGGGCGGGATTGAGATGTCGGCTTCGTTGATGGGATTTAATATGATATCAATGCCAATGCGCCTCGCGCTGCTCGCTTGGCAGAGGGAATCGGAATTCTCTGCTGACAGAACATCTCTCGTCGCCTCGGGAGCCTCCTCACATGTCGTCGATATGTTCGGTACGCTCGTCGGCATATCAGGAGTTTCGACTGAAAAAAATACCTCACTTCTCGATAACGTAACCGAACTCTTTCAGACACATCCTAATCTAAGTCTAAGAGCGAACGCAGTTTTGAAATTCTCAAAGTCTGAAGAGTATGATAGGATTGTGAAGAAGACGGCCCATCGACGATTGCTTCGACTAGCGCTCTCTCCCACTTGTCGATTCTGTGGATCCACAAAAGAGATCAAAGCCACATTCTGCCCCACGTGTGAAAAAAGCCAGATCTAGGAGGAGGGGTAACGATGAAGTTCAAAACACGGGTACTTATCGATTATACAAAACAAGTGATCATGAGTTCGGTATGCACCGCAAGAAGAGACTTTACAAATACTTTGACAACCCAGCATCCTAATCATTTTTTACCTTCTCACACGAATATGAAATGGGCGATCAATGAACTATCGAGACCCCAAAATCTTTCAACATGGAAAGACAAAGATTTGACATAGGAATGATGAAGATGGATAAGAGAAGGCTTGGAAATTCTGGGATAGAAATATCTCCGCTTGTTCTTGGCGGAAACGTTTTCGGCTGGACCGTTGACGAACCGACTGCCTTCAAGTTGTTGGATGCATTCGTATCTTCAGGATTTAACTGCATTGATACAGCCGATACTTACAGCACTTGGGCTCCCGGGAACAAAGGCGGAGAATCAGAAACGATCATA
>CAYWMG010000176.1:0-2855 GCA_964459245.1 uncultured Candidatus Bathyarchaeia archaeon | reverse complement strand
AGTCGTTCCGCCTGCTCGGCTACGTAGATGTCATAATCTCTATGTATCACGAAGAAGGCGCTGAGCTGTTCGAAGAAGGCTCTTGGCTTCGGCACAGCGCCTATCTTTTTGGCGTTCTCATCATGGATCTTGTACACCTCTCTGATCATAGCATCATCGAGAGTATCTAGGACCCTAACTGAAACTCCATCTCTAACCGCGCCTTTCACGGATCCTCTGCATCTTTTTTCGAAGGTTCTCAGGAGTTTATCCTCAGTAGCTGTCGGAGGCAGAGTTACCATCTGCGTCGTCCTCTTCTCGACATACTGAGGAGTCAGGTTCTCCTCATAGATTCGCAGGTCTTTCTCGTATGGGGTTGTGATTATTGTTGAGAATGTGACATCCTTTGACTTCCACACCTCACTTGCTAGGTGTCGAAGCATGGACTTCTTGGCTTCCCTCGCAACGCTCTCAGGAAGGCCGGCTGTAACAATGGTTCCTCCATGGCTCCCGAAGAATGGCAGTGAATTCAGGACGGAGCCAAACTTCGGGTTCCGTTTGATGAAGGTCGGGAGCGCTCCCACCAATCTGTTCTCCTCTCGGCAGAGTAGGATAAGTGGTTCGGCTTGGATGAAACTTGCAAGAAATCTGAGAAACTCCAAGGATTGGTAGAACATGCCGCATTGAGAACTGGATAATAGGCTTCTGTAGTCTTCACTCCAGGAGCCTTCGAGTCTTTCAACTGTTTCCAACTGCATTTCTATTCGTGCTTCCTTGGTAGATCGACTACATGAGAAAACCCACTATCATTCACTAAGGTTTTTTCATATGACCTGCAACATTGTCTGCTTGTAACGGCAAGAATAGAAAACCCTCGATAGTTGTTTCATTTGACCAGGGGGCGCCACCACGATCTGTTGGCTTCGTACCACTCGATGGTTTTTTGGAGGCCGTCGGGAAATGCCACCTTAGGCGTCCAACCCAGTGCGTGTATTTTATCACAATTGAGTGAGTATCTGAAATCGTGACCAGGACGCTCTCCAACAAAGTCTAACATTGTATCAGGGAGAGACAAGCGGCGCAGTACGTCTTTTGCAATTTCAATATTCGTCTTCTCAATTCCTGCAGCAATATTGTACGATTGGCCTTTCTCTCCTTTCGTCAGGACGGTGTAGATTGCTTGACAATGATCTTCCACAAAGATCCAGTCTCTCACGTTTTCTCCGGTACCATAGATTGGGAATCGCTTCCTGCGTAGCGCATTCGTAATTAGCTTCGGGATCAGCTTCTCTGGATGCTGGTGGGGGCCGTAATTATTAGTGCTCCTAGTAATGACCACATCGAGAGCGTATGTGAAATTGTATGCAAGGGTTAAGAGATCTGCGGCTGCTTTGCTGGCTGAGTATGGGCTTGACGGATTAAGTCGATCCGTCTCTACGAAGGAACCCGCCATTCGACTGCCATAAACCTCGTCGGTGCTGATTTGTTCAAATTTAACTTCAAATTTGCGACAAGCCTCGAGCAAGGTGTGAACTCCAACAATGTTTGCCTGAACAAAGACTCCTGGCGTTCGTATGCTCCTGTCAACGTGAGATTCTGCCGCAAAATTCACCACTGCGTCAACCCTCTTGATTAGGCGAGTTACAAGTTTGTTGTTCCTGATGTCGCCACGTACGAATTTGTGTCGTTCATTGGGTCGCAAGTCTTTGATGTTATTTAAGTTCCCAGCGTATGTGAGTTTGTCCAGATTGAATACGGTCGAGTCAGTGTTGCTGAGAAGATAGCGAACAAAGTTGCTACCTATGAATCCAGCCCCACCTGTAACTAGGATTCTATCCATTAGACCAACGCCTTAAGTAACCTAACCGAAATTTTTGTAATGTCAAGTGAACACCGTTAACGATTACTCGAACTAAGTTCTTAAGCACACTCAGGATCATCCAACGATCAGCAATGCAAGGCAACAGGATTATCAGCAGACAGAAGTGCATTAGCGTCCGATAAACGCGGTAGTAATGAAGGTTCAACGGTGCTGGTTTGCTCTGCCCGACGATTTTGACCGCTGATGATTGATACAAGTTGTCAATATCGTCAATTGTCTTGTCGAGAGTAAACTCTCGTAACATAAGTTGACGCCCATTCTGACCAAGCTGTCTCGCTCTCTCAGGATTGTTGAGGAGCTCAAGAATGGCCTCAGCTAACTTATCCGGATCATCTGGAGGTACCAGTAACCCTGTCTGTTGATGGATGACGCTTTCAGTCATGCCACCGACTGCTGTTGCAATCGTTGGTCTGGCCATCAGTAACGATTCTATGGTGCCGCCTAGATTTTCGCTGCGCGCGCATTGCACCGATACGTCAAAACTGGCCAGCGTATCAGGGGTATCGCCTCGATATCCTGTGAATATGACCGTATCGCTTAGCCCCATATTCTTGACAGTTTCTTTCAAGTGTTCCCTATACTCATCGCCATCCTTGCCCCATCCATTACCAACGAGAAGAACTTTGACGTTCGGTTTTTTCTCACGGAGTTTCTTCGCTGCCTGAATCAGAGTTTCATGCCCTTTGACAGCGCGGCCTTTAAGATACGTTGGAACCCAATATTCTCTCGGGAATGGCGCGTAGAAGTACGCTATCATGCCCACCACAGGTTCCTGAGGTGTGATTCCTAGCTCACGCCTCAATTTCAAAGCATCTGCGGTTGCGGGATTAAAGCGAGTCTCGTCGGCTCCATAATAAATTCTGACAATTCTGCTCGACTGGATTCCCAGCTTGTAGTAGAGCTGTCGTGTATATTCACATGTCGCGATTATCTTGGTATCCATCCATTGCGTTCTACGGTCAATTTTGCTGAGAGTTGAGACTTCTAGATGGAG
>CAYWMG010000175.1:0-4768 GCA_964459245.1 uncultured Candidatus Bathyarchaeia archaeon | reverse complement strand
TATCTTATCACTGTCAATCCGAAGATTAGATTGCCCAAGAACTATGTCCGTTTCGTAGGATTGATTGAGCAACTATTCAAGGAGAAGAAGGTACCGAAGGAAGGGGAAGCTTTGCTAAGCGTAGAGCGGGCGACCAATCAGCAGATGGTTAGAAAGATTAGCCCTACAAGGATTATAGGGTTGAGCACGCTTGGTAGACCTAGACTACTTCGTAATGTTGCCAACAGTGTTTCTGGGTTCGAGAAGCCGATGGTCCTCATTGGAGCATTTCCTCGAGGGCATTTCAAAGAAGAGACTAAACGAATACTTGATGAAACCTTCTGCGTTGATAGTAGCTCTCTAACCTCATGGGTCGTTGCGGGACGTCTCGTTTATGACTTTGAATGGTCAATAGGAGTTGCCCAGGCTAGGGTAGGTTAGTGAGAGAGATTGAGTGACACAGAGCTTGAAAGAATCAAACGCCAGCGGTTGGCAGATATGCAGCGAACGCTCGCCGCAAAGAAGCAACAGGCCGAACAGCCCAAACCGGCCACGCCAGAACAAATACTTAAACAGGTTTTCGTTGGCCGCGCATGGGAAGTATACGAGGCTACCAAGATGCAATATCCTCAGATCGCGGGAAGGCTATTTCAAGAACTTGCCCACCTCGTAGAAACGGGCCAACTGACGGGCCAAATTACCGGCGAACAATTGTACGGTTTGCTTCGTCAGATCGGCTTGGACGTAAGATTGGAGACGAAGATTCAAGTTTTGGAGCATGGAGAATGGAAGTCGGTAGCGGATAAATTCCGCGGCAATTAAGACAAGATCCCTCCGGGAACTGGTCAGTCTCGTGAGGCTGCCCATCACTTGCTGATTTACTACGTCCTCAAATGACTTTTGGGAAGATGGCTAATTAGGCCTTGATCGGTAACTGATCCAGAACTGGCGAGTTATGTATAGCTTAATAAGGGAAATGAAAGCAAACCGCTACTCGCAGGTGTAAGGCATGGGTAAACCGAAGGATGAAGGCAAGCCGAAGAAAGAGAGAGAAGTCGTGACAGCCGTCAAGGGCATGGTCTACGGGATGGCCATGCACGGAATGGTCACCTACGCCTTAAGAGTTAGAATGTACATGGAGAATCTCTTCATGCTTATCACAATGGGGGATATGCTTGGCGTCCCTGTACTCCCTCCGTACTACAGCCTTAGGCTTCTTCCATATGCAGTTCCCTTCCTCAAGACATGGAAACAGACTCTCCTTCGCGATAGAGACATTACCGACTCGCTCTACTAGAGGGCGAAAGACATGACCACAAACCTCATTGTCGAAAACCGAATGCGCCAATTCTTTGACCAGAACCCAGAAGTTAAGTACATACTGTTCGGCGGCAAGGGAGGCCTAGGCAAGACTACCCTCTCAGCAGGAACTTCATTCTGGTTGGCGAGTCAAGGCAAGAAGGTTTGCGTCTTCTCCACAGATCCGCAGGCAAGTCTATCTGATATTTTTGAAAAAAAAATCTTTGGCCAAGGAGAGGTTGAGATTGCAAAAAACCTTTACGCGCTTGAGATCGACGCCGATAAGAGGATAGCTGAGTACCAACAGGAGATCAGACAGAAGATTAAAGACATCTACAAGATGGATGAAATCCCAACTGAAATTGAGGATTACATCAACTCCTCTGCAGCTGAACCAGCCATGGCGGAATCAGCAACATTCGACGCCATGGTCGAACTGATGACGAGCGGCAAATACGACTACTACGTATTCGATATGATGCCGCACGGCCACGCAGTGCGATTTCTTGGCATGGCCGACATACTTGATCAATGGATTAAGAAAATTCTGGATGTAAGATCGAAGGCAGGCGAATATGGAGATGTCGCCTCAGTCATGGGAGGCAAGGGAAGTTTAGCTCAAGAAGATATGGTTCTGAAAGAGTTGGAATTCATACGCGAAAGGCTAGACTTCGTGAGTAATATGGTTAGAGACAAGAAGCATACCGCCTTCTTCTACGTACTAACCCCAGAACTGATGCCAATTCTAGATACCCAAAAAGCGTTAGAATTATTCGCCGCCTTTAACGTAACTGTCAGTGGCATTGTAGTGAATCAGGTTTACCCGCGTGAATTGAAAGACCAAGTGGGGCTACCTGAATTCTATAAGAACAAGATCACATCACAACAGGAGTACTTGCAGCGGATAACGAAAGACTTCTCAGGCCTAATCGGCGGCGTCGTGCCCATGCTCGAAAAAGAGCCTAAGGGTCTAGAAATGATATCGAAAGTGGCCGATCATTTATACAAGTGATTGTTATGCAAACAACTCAACAAAGTGAGAATTTCGCAACATTCGTGGGCGACAAGAAGGATCTCAAATATTTCTTCTTTGGCGGGAAAGGAGGGGTTGGGAAAACAGCCGTAGCTGGCGCCACTGCATACTATCTTTCTGAGAAGATGGGGAAGAAAGTGCTAGTTTCGTCAACAAACCCAGTCCATAGCCTCTCAAGCTTATTCTCTCAAGATTTATGGAAGAAAGGCATTCAACAAGTGAACGGCACAAAAAAACTGTACGCAGTCGAATTAGACGTCTCTGCAACCATAGAAAGGTACAAACTGGACATAAGGGAACGATTAGTCCAGTTCCTCAAATTCGCAGATATCCCAATTGATGTGGAACCGTTCATAGAAATCGCCACAACAAATCCTGCCTTCGAAGAATCGGCAATGTTCGATGACATGATCAACATCATCCTAGACCAAAATTATGACGCGTTCGTGTTTGATACCGCTCCAGTTGCCCATACATACAGATTGCTGGGCATGTCCAAGGTCTACGACCTTTGGCTGCATAAGATGATCAAGAGCAGGGAAGAAGCACTCTCACTCAGAACTAAGATGTCCTTTAGGAAGGATAAGATTATCGCGGAACTCAAGAAAGATCCTCTTCTCGCGAGCCTCGCTACAACAAGGAAGAGAACTGAGGAGGGAAGAAAACTCCTGACCGACGTTGACAAGACCGCCTTCTTCTTCGTGACACTCCCCTTGGCACTCCCAATAGCTGTCATCGAACGCTTCATCAGTTGGATAGAAGCATTCTCCATTCCAGTGGGCGGAGTAATCGCCAACGAAGTGATCCCGAGAATGAACCTCGCTACGGTGCCATCCTACGTTGCAAACAAAATTAGAGAACAGGAAGGTTACATTGACCTTATTAACACGAAGTTTCCCGGAATGGTTCGCGCGATGATACCTCTCTACGAAAGGGAAGTGAACGGCGTAGATATGGTCTCTAAGATGGCGGATAGCCTAGCCGCCGGGTTCTAGGCGCTAATAAGCCATCCAAGGTCTTATATACAAAAACAAGCGCCAGTCTATCGAGGAAAAATGTACGAATCATTAATTGTGATGCTAAGCGGTATCATAATTTACGGCCTGGTCTATCAGTTCTACGTCAAATGGTTCGACAAGAACGTAATCCAAAGCGACCCAGCGCGGCCAACACCGTCGCATACCTACATGGATGGCGTTGAATTTTTCCCATCCAACAAGTACGTGATGCTTGGCTGGCATTGGAAGAGTATTGCAGCTCTAGGACCAGTCACAGGACCTGCCTTGGCAATTGTATGGGGTTGGTTGCCGGGTTTATTGTGGATACTTATCGGCAACGCACTCCTTGGTTGGCTCCACGACTACAACGCAATAGTAACGTCCGTAAGAAGTGAGGGAGCATCGTTAGGCCCTCTCACTTACCAGCTTGTCGGTGCAAGAGCTAGAAAGGTACTCGTAGCCTTCCTCGGATTCTACACGATACTCCTCTTTGCCGCCTTTCTTGGTGCCCTTCTTCCAGTCATCGTAGCCAGGAATCCCACGACTGGAGCCTTTGCGTTCGGAGGCCCTGCAGCATTGGTGTCATTCATGATCATTGCTGTAATCGGAGTTCTATCTGGCGTTGCCATATTCAAAGCGAAGATTAACGTGATCGCGGTCACTGCAATCTCACTGCTCTTAGTTGCCGCAACAGTATACTTAATTCACATTGTTCTCGCTCCCACAATAAACGCAGGCTTCGCAGCTGCATTTCCAGATCCAAATATGCTCGCAGATGTAGTCCTACTTACAATGCTGGTCTTCAGTTTTCTCGGTGCTGTACTTCCGCTATGGAGCTTTGCAATGCCAATTAATTATCTGGGGTTCTACGTCGCCTACTTCGTTATAGCCGCCATATTGGGAAGTGCAATGGTTGTCCCACAAACATTCCAAGCACCTATGATAACGAGCTTCTTTGCCCCGTTGACGCTGGGAGCTGGTCAAGGAGTCTTCCTGTTCTCGTTCCCACTTTGGCCACTGATGTTCGTAACAATAGCGTGTGGAGCCTGCTCGGGATGGCATGGACTCATAGGTTCTTCCCTTTCCGCCAAACAGTTGGACAACGAATCTGATGCCCACCTCGTTGGGGGCGGCTCGATGCTCCTTGAGGGAATCTTGGGATTGACATCGGTAGTTGCGGTCGCTTCCTTAAAGATTGACTTCACCCAACCAATCGCGGCGCTTGGCCTTTACGTGAATGGGGGTGCACAATATCTACTACGCCTCGGAATGAATTTGCCATATGCAATCGGGCTCATGTCTCTGATGGTGTTAATACTAGGCCTAACACTAACTCAGCTAGCCTGTCGATTCGCAAGGCTGGCTATTTCTGAGATGGCTGGAGTGCGAGCGTTCAAGAACATCTACATCACATCGATCGTCGCGTCCATTGTTACATATCTGCTTGTAAGTCCGAGGG
>CAYWMG010000174.1:0-4810 GCA_964459245.1 uncultured Candidatus Bathyarchaeia archaeon | reverse complement strand
TACGTTCAGCACGGCGGGCGACAGCCCTAGCAAAGTGTAGAGCAGAGCCTGCGTTAGTTCCGCCGGGAAGTATGAAAACCTTGAGCGGAGGTAACTCTTCCTCATATCTGTCAATTATTCTCTCAAGTTCTAGGATCCGTTCACTTGTGATACGTGGTATATTCTGGTCACTTTTCACCGCAGCTAAATTGGCGCCGACGATGAAGAGGTCATGTTGTAATTCGCACAGAAGCGAATCTAGTTCAGTTTCAGTTACGAAGGATCTTGCCAGACCTAGCACTGAATTGAGCTCGTCCACGCTGCCATAAGCATCGACTCGTATCGAGTCTTTCTGTACGCGAGTTCCCCCTACGAGGCCCGTCTCGCCTCTATCACCTGTTCGAGTGTAAATTCTAGCCATACGAATCATACGCCTTCCAATAGGTGACCTACGGTATGAATCGGTGAGATGGTTGTAAAAACATGTACCTTGCTGAAGGGGGGGAGCGGTACGAATCTATTCTGGGATAGACTCTTGGTTTTTGCCACTTGATTCCGTTTCTTATTTCAATGCCCATACTCTCCTTGGAAGCCCTAATTTTGTATTCGAATTCACTTCCTCGCTTTCAGGCTTCCATGAGGCGGCATCGAGTCACCGATGAGGCGAAAGTGAGTCAAGTGGGCCAAGCGTTGGCCAATTTAGATGAATAATGGCAGGAAGGGCAGTTTAGTGGGCTCTGGTTATTGGGTACCTATTGTTTCGAAACGTTGTGGAACGGAGTAACATCTTGCTGTTTCGAAACAGTTACGAAACAGTTTCGAAATGATCCGTTTTGAAACATCTATGCAGGAAAATTGTTGAAAAGTTCGAACATTATTGATCAATGTACGATTTAGTACTCTATAGCTTTAAATATGGTAGTAGTGTCTATTTGGCGTCATCTGGAGAGTTGGAGGATAACTGTAATGGGGTATAGCATTTGGGCGCTCCACCCAAGGAATAGAGTCTCAAACTGAACATCGGTTTAAACTACAGAAATTCCCATACTCAACGAACCCACTTCAAACTTTCCTCGCCATCAGCAATGCAAGCGACTATTGCTACATTCTTGAATCCGCAGAAGGACCACGCAAACTCGCTCAATACTCATTCATAGGATTCTCTCCATCGAAAATAATTGAAGCGAAAAACAACAAGTACACGGAACATTCGACCGACGGCACAACTACCGTCACTACAGATGACCCTATCTCATATCTGCGAAAAAATCTGGTTCAGAACTACACAGCTTACGCCGGTCTTAGATTTGTCGGAGGGCTGGTAGGCTATTTCTCATACGACTCGATCCATTACATCGAGTCGCTTCCAAAAAACGCGAAGGACGACCTCAACCTTCCTGACTTCCAATTCGGAGTTTTCGATGACGGCATCGTCTTCGACCACCTAACGGGTCAGACGTATTACTATTGGTATAGAGAAAATCGAATTCACGAGATAGAGCAGTCATTATTGAATAAACCAAAAGACTCCAAACTAACCGCAAGAGATCTTAGGGTAAACATTACGAAACCCGCCTTCATCAAGATGGTTGAGAAAGCCAAGGATTACATTAGGGCGGGCGACATTTTTCAAGTGGTTCCCTCAAAACGTTTCCAATTCGAGATCGACGGGGAACTCACAAGTTTCTACAAGACACTACGGAAAATCAATCCGTCACCTTACATGTACTTTCTGAAAATGAAGGACACATCATTAATTGGTTCAAGTCCTGAAATGCTTGGAAGAGTCACCGGCAAACAGGTTGAGACGTTTCCAATTGCGGGCACCTGCCCCATTGGACGAACCCCTAACGAAACCAAACGTTTGGCATCATCTCTTATCAACGATCCCAAAGAACGGGCAGAACATGTAATGCTTGTCGACCTAGCACGAAACGATGTGGGAAAGATCTGTAAGTTCGGATCAGTAGAAGTACATGAGTTCATGACCGTCCAGAAGTATAGCCACGTTCAACACATTGTTTCACGCGTGACAGGAGAACTACGACGCGATCGCGATGCAATAGACGCGTTCAAGAGCATATTTCCCGCCGGCACCGTCTCTGGAGCCCCAAAGAAGAGAGCTATGGAAATCATTGACGAACTTGAACCATGCAGACGAGGCCCATATGCAGGAGCTATCGGATACTTCTCATACAACAGAAACGCAGATTTTGCGATCACAATTAGAACCCTCATGGCAAAAGGAAAACGTGCTTACGTTCAAGCAGGTGGCGGAATTGTCGCAGATTCAAAACCTAGCCGAGAATGGTCAGAAACCGAACATAAAGCCAAGGCTTTGCTGCGCGCACTCAGATTAGATAGGTGAGAACATGAAAGTCATAATCATAGATAATTTTGACTCGTTCGTTTACAACCTTGCACAATACGTCGGCAAACTGGGTGCAGAGACTCTGGTCTACAGAAATAATGAGATAACAATCGATGATGTCAAGCGAATGAAACCAGACAAGATCATAATATCACCTGGACCCGGAACTCCCAGCAACCCGGTCTATTTTGGAATCTGCCTCGAGGTGATCCAACAACTGAGTGTGGAGATCCCCACGCTTGGAGTCTGCTTAGGACATCAAGGTATCGCTTATGCATTTGGAGGATCAATCGTCCCAGCGAAACGCCTGATGCATGGAAAAACAAGCTTGATCAAGCATGATGCAGATGGCATCTTCAAAGGAGTCACTAACCCATTGCGAGCAACCCGATATCACTCACTAGTGTGCGATAGGAAAAGTTTCCCACGATGTCTACACGTTACCGCCAAATCTTTGGACGACAATGAAATAATGGGATTGAAACATCATGACTATCCCATCTATGGCGTTCAATTCCACCCAGAATCCATATTGACTCTAGAAGGAATGAAAATTATGAAGAACTTCATAAAGGAAAACGAACCATGATCAAAGAATCAATCCAGTTCCTCATAGATCGAAGAGACCTGTCATCTGAACAGGCACAACAAACCATGCGCGAGATAATGTCCGGAGAAGCATCACCAGCCCAGATCGGTGCTTTCTTAGCAGCTCTCAGAATGAAAGGAGAAACAGTGGATGAAATAACTGCTCTCGCACAGGTAATGAGAGAACACGCTATTCATATTAACCCCCAAGTGTCCGGCCGATCAGTTGACACGTGCGGTACTGGAGGCGACCTATTCAAGAGCTTCAACGTGAGCACAACCGCAGCCTTCGTGGCCGCCGGAGCCGGAGTGACAATAGCCAAGCATGGAAATCGTTCTGTGACAAGCAAGTGTGGCAGCGCGGATGTTCTTGAAGCAGTCGGCGTTAACCTAAACGCGACCCCCACGACGGTTGAGAAGTCAATAGAACAAATCGGCATAGGCTTCATGTTCGCCCCTTCATTTCACCCGGCAATGAAAAACGCAATAATCCCACGCCGGGAAATTGCAATCAGAACTGTATTCAACATACTCGGACCATTAACTAACCCCGCAAACGCTAAAGCCCAAGTCCTAGGCGTCTACGACTCAAAACTCGTAGAACCAATTGCCAAAGTACTTCAGAAACTAGGCCTGGAAGAAGCGCTAGTGGTCCACGGACTTGACGGCTTAGACGAAATATCAGTCATAGGAAAAACGAAATTAGCATGGTTAAAGGATGGAGAAGTCTCAACAAAGGAAATCTCTCCCAAAGACCTGAACCTCCAACTTGCTCCAGCCAACGAAATTTCTGGATTCGGAGTACAAGAGAACGCCGAACTAATGACAAAAATACTCAGGGGAGACGAGAAGCAAAATTCACCTCGACTCCAAATGGTACTCGCAAATGCTGCAGCCGCAATATTAGTGAGCGGAAAAACGGACAATCTTGCCTCAGGCATAGAAATAGGAAAAGAGGCCGTAGCCAACGGAAGTGGATACGACAAACTAAGAAGACTAATCAAACAAACTGGCGGCCACGAATCAAAACTGGAAAGGATAACTGCAACAAATGACTGACTTCCTTAACAAGCTAATTACGGACGCTGAAACACGAATCTTAACGGGCTACTACGATACTGAACAAATCAACCGTCAGCAAACCATCAGCCTTGCACGGGAAATTAAGGCCGCACCTCACAACGCCATCATTGCGGAAATAAAACCCATTTCTCCTGCCCGTGGACCAATCCGTCCTACACTCGATCCAGTCGAAATGGCTCTTCAACTTCAAAGAGGCGGCGCAATTGGCCTATCCATATTAACCGAACCAGATAACTTCGGAGGAAGCTTAACCAACTTATCAAGCGTAAGACCCAGAGTAAAATTACCAATACTCATGAAGGACATCATGATTAACAATAAACAGATCACGGCAGCAAAGAACTCCGGCGCAGACTGCATACTCCTAATACAGACCGTTCTCTCAAGAAAGGGCATAACACCCATGAGCCTCATTAAAGCGGCCCACGACCTCCAACTCGAAGTATTACTAGAAATACACAATAGCCAAGAACTCGGGCAAGCCTTAGCCAGCGACGCCGACATAATAGGCATCAACAATAGAAATTTGGCAGATTTAAAAATCGATTTGAAAACGACAACAAAACTCTTCGAAACCACCAAGAAACCTGAAGGCAAAGTCATCATAACTGAAAGCGGTCTAGAAACCGTTGAGGACATCAGAAAACTCAAGGAAGTACCAGTTGATGGATTCTTGATCGGGTCATCAATCATGCTAGCCAATGATATCGAAAACAAAGTCAGAGAATTCGTTCTCGCCTAGGATGAAACATGCGAGTTAAGATCTGCGGCATGATGCGAAGAGTGGAC
>CAYWMG010000173.1:0-1752 GCA_964459245.1 uncultured Candidatus Bathyarchaeia archaeon | reverse complement strand
TTGGTTCGGACTGGTTCTGGGCGGTAATGAGCAGCCTGAGCAGTATCTCACAAGTACGTGACTCCGCACTCTCACTATTGAATACTGACAAGCCCATGATGGAACTGAACCCACTATGGCAGTATTCAATCTCGCAAGCCTCAGCCTTGATGATCATGATACTCTCAGCCTCTATCTTCGGACGAGGCACAAGACGAGTCAGGAGATAAACGGCGCGGCCCAATTCTGGACTCAACACGGTCACTAAGCTCTGAACTCGCTCAATGGCAACTGTAGGATTAGAGTGGCCAGTCCATGTTTCAACGCTGCCCTCTTTGCGAAAGACAGAAAGAAGAAGGTGCAGAATTCTGTAGTCTGCACCAGATCGCATCAATCAATCTCGAGAACGGATATGCTAGTTGGAGGAAGGCATTTGATAATCTGGAACGGATGGAATATTATGCGAAAATCGAGCAGCTTCAAGATGCGGGAATCGCTGTGAAAGAGGTAATCCAACATCTCCGACGTAAGAATAAGCAACCGTGAGAACTTGAACCCCGTCCTGATTCTGACCGAGTACACGTGGTTGAGTGAATTTTCATTAAATGAAGCTTGGATTGACTGAAGCTTACAGAGAGCAACTCCCTTATCTTCTACAACGGCATGGACGAACATGTGAATCATGATCCCCGGACAGTTTACGCGCGAACTGTGGAAGTCGGCAACCCCAATCTATGATGCCATCCTCTCTCATCCCTTTCTAGTTGAACTGGTTAACGGTAGCCTTCCAGAAGATCGCTTTCGTTTCTACGTAATCCAGGACGCGCTCTACCTCTCAGAGTTTGCAAGAGTACTGAACGTAGCAGCCGCACTAGCTCCGAAGGATGAATGGTTAGTCACGTTTAGTGAACATGCAAAACTCGTTCTACTCAGCGAACGGTCACTGCATGAACAGTTCTTCAAACATTGGAATTTGAGTAAAGAGGATGTCTACTCCAAACCCATGAGCCCAACCAACCTAGCCTACACATCCTACTTGCATGCCACGGCTCACACCAAGCCATTCCATGAACTCCTCGGAGCATTACTAGCCTGCTACTGGATATACTGGGAGATTGGAAAACAGTTAGAACAGCTCGGCTCGAAAAATGAACTCTACCAACGTTGGATCAACACGTACTCTTCAAAAGAATACGCCACAATCTGTAACTCGGTAATAGACATAATAAATCAAGTAGCATCAGAACTTGACCCTCAATCAAAAATTAATGTCCGAGATCACTTCATGGTATGCTCCAGATACGAATACATGTTCTGGGATTCAGCGTACCGACTAGAAGCATGGCCAATCTAGGTGCGCAGACCATGCCCACAATCTTACTAGATCCAATTCTCAATTTATTATTTTGACGAACATCAAGAGCAAGAACCTGAATTTAGACCGTACTCCAGCAAGAAACACCGCACGTTTTTAGCGGGTGGAACAAATTGTACGCACTGAAAGTGACAAATTCACGTTGTCGAGACGAGGCCGATTACTAGGAACACAAGCAAAAGACACGTAATACAATCTCTTTGCATCCAATTCTCAACCCAACCCTATTATGCTGAAACGCCAACAATACGAACTGTGCTTAGTGTCATGAGAGACTGTTTGTGGGCGAGGGCAGCGTTTGGTGTCTTGTTAGTGGTTCTGGTTTTTGGTTTAGTGTCTGGGCAGGTTGGTGAAGTGTATGCTTACAGTCATGGGGGTCATTGGGGTGGGGGTCGCTG
>CAYWMG010000172.1:0-2129 GCA_964459245.1 uncultured Candidatus Bathyarchaeia archaeon | reverse complement strand
TACCGCTACGCCTACTGCTACGCCGCCGGAGACGCTACAACCGCCACCTACACCCGCCAACCAACCCGCCAGTACCCGAAAATTCACGGGTAAATCAGGCCCCTTCTGAGGTGGGGGCGGAGTAGTTGGCGAAACACCCGTAGCGAAACCCAGCTGAAACCCACCCCCTCTTGATCCTCTGCTTTTCACTGTTTATCCCAGAACGGTCGTGTGGTGATGAACTGTAGTTTCGCTTCAAGAAGGTCTTTGTATAGGTCTCTCTCGTTATCGTGCATTTTAGCAAGAATTCTGCTGCCTGTTTGGGGGCCTACTCCGTAGACGCATAGTGCGATAACAGCCCTTCGTCCATATGATAGGACGAGGTCTGCAGAACGTCTTGTCTTCGCTAGCACCTTCACTTCGTCATCACCCAAGAGCCTGCCTTGCAATTTCTTATCAAGAATGTGGGTTAGGAAGTCAGTTGACCATGTCGATACCGCTAGGAGCCCAGATTTACATGATGGGCAGGTGGGTTTTGGAGGCAAGGACTTTACTGTGATGTTGGTGTCCACTTTGCCGCATTCGAAGCAGATGAGGTCGACGTTCATGTTGTCTAGGCTGAATTTCAGTCTGCTGATTGCATCTTTCTCAATCGTCTCTGGTGCAATAAGTTCAGGTACGTCAAGGTGCTTGTTCAGTATATGGAATGCGAATGGCGAGGGGTGGTCTTTTGCTTTGAAGGTTGAAAGTTTGATAGATCCATCACGGATCGAGCGGTAGATTGCTTTAACTTGTGGGTAGTCAACACGTAGCATTAGAGCTTCTCGAATGGTCTCATCGTAGATTGGTGACATCCTGAATCTAAGTGCCAACTCTCTCAGGTTATCTCCCGAATAGGTGAGGCCGCGTTTGAGTGCCCCGAATCGTTCCGCGATGAATTTCATGTAGTAGCCGAATGGGAAGTGCCTATGAAGCACTCCGTTAAGCACGCCTTCGAGAACGCCGTCATCTATCCCGAATAGCATGGTCTTGATTTCATCTAGTGACAGGTCTTCAGTGCTCGAGGTTAATTCTAGTAGCACTCTATACCCATCAGACCACCAGTTTCTTATCAACGCCTTTCGGGAGAGTAACTCTTCACAAATTTCTCCAAGAGTATTATTTACGGCGTCGCCAAAACAGGAATGAATTATTAGATATCTCTCAAATGTTTCTAGAACAATTTTCCGATCTGTTGCAACGGGTGCTTCCATCATCTTATGTTCGGCTATCTCTTCCACAATTTTCCTCAATCCATAGCGTTCAGTTGGCCACGCTTTCTTGAGACGATTAATGATTGTTGCTTCGTCCTCTTCTTCGATTCCAGTCGCAATCTGAGATCTGAGTCTTCCAACTCTCTGAGCGACGCCGAACGGTAGAGGCAGCATTTCTCCATCCCAGCCTGGAATGGCTGCTGTGGGGTCTTCGATTGGTGTGACGTAGACTTTTGCGTCTTCACTAATTTGTTGTATCTCCCAGATCTTTCCTTTTATGATGAAACGCAATCCTCTACGCGCTTTTGTCATCATGAACTCCTCTCCTAGAATTCCAATCGATTGTTGCGTTGAAAGATCAATCACATGATATCTGCGTTCGTCGGGTATCATGGAGAGATTTTCGAAATAGTACCTTCGCGTTCTGGATGTACGTGTTAGGTTCTCTTGCTTGATTCTTACGTACCGCATCTTATCTAGAAATGTGGTGACCTTATCGAATTCAGTTCGAGTCAAGTTGCGGTATGGATGAGCATGCTTTACAAGGTTGAGCAGGTCTTTTGCGGTCATACTATCCGACTCTTGAAGTATGCCAGCGATCTGGTGTGCTAAAACGTCCAATGCTCCTTCGTGAATCTTGACAGGTTCAAGGTTTTTCTCTTCGGCTTCCAATATTGTAGCAATTGATTCCATTAGATCGTCTGTCGAGACGGCTAGTATGATGCCTCTGGATACGCGGTCGAGGCGATGGCCTGATCGTCCAACTCGCTGTATTAAGCTCGATACTTGTCTAGGTGACATGTATTGTATCGTCAGGTCAACGTTCCCTATGTCTATACCCAGCTCGAGTGTTGAGGTGCAAACCAGCGCGTTGATTTTTCCACTCTTGAAGTCGTT
>CAYWMG010000171.1:0-3015 GCA_964459245.1 uncultured Candidatus Bathyarchaeia archaeon | reverse complement strand
CTAAGCGATAGATAGCAACAGGCAGACGATGCACCGTTCCGACCATTCATTGATTGCAATTCAAGGTAGCGAACACGCTACTCTTGTGGACATCTAATCCACATACGAGCGAGCTCATATCATGCCTTGAGCTCGCTCGCCATCTTACCCTTTCTCATCGCATCACACGTTACGCCGCCCTTCAGGCGGGTGACCCAAGGTTCGTGGCGGAGTTTCTGCTCGCCTGAAAGTCAAGTGGCTTTGTCGGATGCTTGTGGCGCTTCAAGCGTTCTGCCACGTCTCACGATCATCGCTCCGACTACTGCCGCGACCGCGATGAGAGTGACGATTATGCCATAGAATGCTATGGAGAAATCATGATTCCATTTCGCAGTCGCAGTCTTCGGGCCGTTCATCATTATCGGGTTGGACTTGATGTTCATGCCAGATGCGTCATTGGTCCATCCTGCGAAATCCCAGTTATAGACGATTCCATCACTCACTCTACCACTTTCCAAAGAGGCGTACGCTATGGAGCCTTCATCGTACCATCCTGCTCCCGTGGCGTTTCCTTGATCGGAGTTTACAATTAGTTGGTACTGGAGCTTATACTGTGCAGTGTACGCCGCGTTCCCCGTTACCGTTATCATTCTTGAAGCGTCAGTTAGGCCGTCACTCCAACCGATGAATACGTATCGAGTACCCTGTTCACTTCCAACAAGAATCTTCGGGACGCTAACCGTATGTTGCGTTCCTTGACCCCCGAAGAACTGCATGCCGGATCCAATCGTCTGACCGTCGACCGTAAACTCTGCAATAGCGGCAGCGTCATCCGGCGCAGCCGTGAACGACCAAGTGTAAGCCGGAAGTCCAGTTGCCAAAGTCGCAGCCAAAAGGCCATACGGTTGCTCTCCCACATAGTTTACTACAATTTGTCCTCGCTGATCTATGAAGAAGAAGTCCGGGACAGCATTGACCCCGTATTGGTCGAATACGCTTCCGGAAGAATCGTAAAGGTAAATCCAAGACTCGTTATAGTTTCTGATGAACTGGGCGATATCATTCGCAGTGGCTGGAGCGTTGTACGCAGTAGGCCCAATCCAAGGACCGCCTATGGAAATGAAAACTGTGTTTCCGCTCCCATACTTCGCGTGCAACTCAACAAGAACGGGTGCCATATTCTGGCAATGGTTACACCAAGGCTCCATGAAGTCAAGAAATACTGCTTTGCCTAGAAAAGACGATAAGGAAACGTATCCGCCCGTCAAACCGTTTGATCCAACCACTGGTAGAGTGAAGTCCGGTGCTGTGATGCTCTGGGCTCTAACCGTGGCTACAACGGTGAACGCGGACAGTGTTAGAAGAACTATAATCAGCTTAGAGCGCGTATTTGTCAAAGTGACCGCACGACTAGTTAGTCCAGAGTATGAGGAAAACTCTTGTGGTCATCGATCACCAGCAGTTCAGATTTTGCCTCATAAAAACACAAATCTGATAGCCTAACCATGGCCTATTCACATTTGATTCTGAGGTCTTGGAACTCCCTCCAACGACGCAACCAGGGGCTACCCTGTCGTTCATTGTTTGAAAAGTGTGTGTGATCACTTGGTGCGGTTGACTGAAATCGGACCAGCCTTTCAATTCGTATTGTGTTCGTGTTTGTGTTCTTCCGAAAACGCATGGTCAACAATACTTCGGCAGAGCTTGATCACTCTGAAGCCGAAGCTCTTCTCTAGGTGTTCCAGCTCATTCTTTAACGCATCTTTCTCCGCTTCCACCCTTGCGAGGCGTTCAAGCAGCAGGGCAATCCTAGCTTTGTCATGTTTTAGGGCGATCACGTCTCGGATGGATTGGTAAGGCGGAACCTCAGGCCATGGGTGATCATCGCTACTGATTCTTGGTCCAGGGTTTCTTGTGTGGGCGAAAAGAACTTCCGGAACGGGGACTCCTTCTTCGCCCTTCTCGAGCATTGTAAGCCAGACATCCCAGTCTATTTGCCTCGGAAGTGAAACGTCAAACATCCCTGCCTCAATAAACTTTGATCGCCTTATTAGCGAATTACTGCTGATGTAGTTGCTAATGTACAGTTGTTCGGCGTTAAACGGATTCATGCCTATAATCTTCAGACTGTTGTCATCATTAGTCCAAGACATGCCACAGTAAGCATAAGCCTTCGAAGGATTGCTGACCAATGCATCGTGCAGCTTAGCGATCATGTTGGGGCTAAACTCGCAATCGTCGTCACAAAAGATAATGAACTCGCCTTGGCTTCTAAGAAAACCTTCGTTAAACGAGCGCGCCGCATTGTGATATTTGACTCTCACAAACTCCCTAACGCAGTGCATATTGATGACTTCTCGTAGATCACTGGAAGATCCGTCATCAACGACAACGATCTCAAGCGGAGCGTATGTTTGCCGTACCAAAGACGCGAGTAGACGCGTCAGGTACTGTGGTCTATCACGAGTGGCAACTACCGCGCTCACCAGACCAGGAATTCCAAAATCGGTAGGATTCAACCTGAAGAGTACACCAGCATTGAAATGCGCTTGACGCTCCGACGCCGGGCTTCTTAAATCACCCCGACAATTCGAGCCTCCGAAATTTAACCGCGGTCGCCCATCGCGTGTATCTCATCGTGCGAGCCTGGCAAATCAGACAACTCGTTTAGACCGTCGTTGTATGTGTGGCCTCTACTAGTGCGGCCATCGTACGTTGAACCGGTAAGATCGGGCAAAATTGTGTGTGCGCGGACCAAGCCACCCCGACACAAGTGATGTTGAAACCTTAACTCATATGGGAGAACTGCTCACTACACTAGGGCGGTATATGACCATGGGATTTCGTTTCATCTACACTGGAATACGAGTCAAGAACATGGAGGAATCTCTGAAGTTCTACACCGACGTACTAGGGATGACCATCACGGAACCTCTGCAGAAGACAGCCCCCACTAAGGGCAGCGTGGTTACACTCAAGAGCCCAAACTCAGAGCAAGTTCTAGAACTCAACCATTACGAAGAAGAAAGCCCATTC
>CAYWMG010000170.1:0-3421 GCA_964459245.1 uncultured Candidatus Bathyarchaeia archaeon | reverse complement strand
AGAGGGTTTTACCGCCATAGCTGCCGCAATCGTCATCGCTCCGCTACCAGTCCCAATCTCGATAACTTGACTGCCCGACGAGAGAGCTAGCTTGAGAATTATGAGGCCTATGTCTTTGGGGTACATTATTTGAGTTCGTCTCGCGCTATGCATTATGAGATCATGCGTAGTTGGGCGTAACGCCCAGAAAGTATCTCCCAGTGAACTTTTGATTTGGCTGCCGAATGAAAGACCAATTAATTGGGTAAGGTCGAGAATTCCCTTATGCGTATGAAATTGTCTCCCCTTCTCCACCCTCAACAACCATTGACGGCGTAAATCAAAATGAAGTAGAATCAGAGAGCCCTCGTTGATCTTTTCCATTACATTAGACTTCCAGACAATTCATGAAACTTTGTTACCAACCGTTTCCCAGACCGGGCTGAAACAAACCTGATCCGCCATGATTCAAGGGTTATTGAAGAGATAACTACATTGACAAAGAGCAGACGCAACAAAGTTGGTGCGACCAAGATTAATACCGCAAGGTTTGCTAGGACTTTGATCCTACTATTCGGGCTTAGATCCATCACGAACCAGAAAGCATTGAACCTGAGTGCAATTGCGGCTATGGTGGATATCACGGTCAAGGTTGCAAAGGGCATTACGCTCTTTCGTTCGACAATTACAGAACGGATATCACGCAACGGTATCTTATGCAATGACCTTTTTGGCCAAGCCTTCGGGCGCAATATCACCCAATCGGACTGTAATAGGATTGAGTAGTTTCCTCCGTTGCATATGTATGACTCCTTGCTGGACACGGTGAATCTTTCCTAAACGGAGGCTCAGGTTTCTTATTCCAGATAGGGGAGGACTCCACTTAAATTGTCATCGTCGATCGTCACATTTGCTCTTGACCTTGCAGCATTATCTTTAGGCTTGAACGCTATCCTTAGGCAATCATCAATGGGCAAATCATTTGCCCGATCACCCACGAGGGCGATCTCTTGAAGTGGGATCGCAAATTGTGTTGAAATATCTTTAACAATTTTTGCTTTCTCTGTTACACTCACTTTGACTGTTATTCCTCCCGTCAAGATTCCCTCTCGGATTTCAAGTTCGTTCGAGACTGCAAGGTCAGCGCCAAGCTCTCTTGCGGCTTTCTCAGCTAAGATTGAAAGCCCCGCGCTCACGATCGCTGTCTTTACATGTTTGCTCCGTAGGGTTTGGAATACTTCTTTTGCGCCGTCCGAGTAGGGTATCTGATCGAGGGCCTCCATTAGGGTATCTATCGGGATTCCAGCCCAGCATCGAGCATCAGTTTCGGCCCATTCTTTGTAGGAGATTTGCCCCCTCCTGTACTTTTGTTCTGTGACTCTTCCTTCATCCCATGTGTGAAGGGCATTGTGAAGGAACTCCCAAAGGCTTTCCACTGTGGTCAGTGTTCCGTCCAAGTCAAAGATTACTAGGAGTATTCGTCTTGACATTGTTGGGTCACAGTTCTCGAAGCATTTTGGAGATTTCTAAGAGAATTGGCGCAGCCGTCCATATTGAGAAAACTTTTGCATATCTGACGCCAGCTGCTTTTCTAAGGTCTGCCTGGTTTCCTCGTTTCTGGTAGCCGCGTAAAAATGCTTTCATCATCGCGACCAGGCCTCCAGTGGGGGCAGCACTCCGGCAGTAGTGGCCTGAGTAATAGAGAAGTTCCGCAATGTCCCAAGCATAATCTCCTTTCTTTCCGGCTTGCTCCAAGTCTACTGTGAAGACTACGCCATTACTTGACACGAAGTTCTCAGGTTTTGAGTCACCGATGGAAACTCCAATTTCATGGATTTTGCCAAGCGTTTCACCAAGCAGCTCCGCAAGGTGAATTTCAGAGGTCTCCAAGACGGTTTGATTGACCATTCGGGTTATGGATTGATTCATAGGCTCGCCGGGAATATAATCCTCCAATAGCATCCGTTCATTCATGCTAACGTGCACTATCTCTGGCACGTTGAGTCTTCGTTTAGCAAGATACCGATTGATTCCGTACTCATTTGTCATTCTAGCTTTTCCCGAGACAGAGAAGAGTTTGCTGCCAAAGGATACGAGGTTCAGCGTGAACCATTTGAAGCCGTGCCAGTCAGTAAATTTCTTAGCCACAAATTGATCTCCTCCGGACGTGACTAGGAATACTTCGTTTAGAACTCCAGCAAGGGGAACAATGGTTATCGCAAGTGATGGTCGTATTCTTGAAACAGTCTCTTCCAGTGAGGATTGCTCGTTGACGGATACGAGGCCTCTCGTAGTTTTCAGGTATAGGAAATTTTTCGGGTCTTCCGGGGTTCTTCGGATAAGATCGAGATTGGCCATTATTCTGAATGGTTCATACAATTCTCGTGTGAGAAAGTCCAGGCTTGGGAATATTGTTCGTCCCTTTGTTAAGTATGAGTAGAACGCTTTCTGGCTCTGTTTGAGAATGTTGACAACCTGGCCTGAAGCTCGATTCTTGAGGTTCGCGTCTATGCCAGCCTCCAAGAGTACGATATTGTCAGCCTCCAAATCCACGATCTTCCCCCTCAAATCCTGGAAAGCCTCCGTGAACGTTGCTCGAAGCGTAGCGATATTTGCCTCACGTACGGCTGGGTCTAATAATCGCAAATAGTCTCCCATGCTTGGCGTGAATATTCTAGCACGGGTCCTCATTCTTGCAAGAGCAAAATATTCAGGGTTGATCACCAGACCTCGGCTCATCTCGCCATATTCGAATACGAGATCCTGAACCTGTTCATGAATGATCCTAGTACGAAGCTGTAAAGCGAGTTGATCCAGATACTCACTGTTTCTCAATGGGTTGTATGGGTAGAGCAGTTTGTCCGTTAGAAAGTCGCCTAACGACCCCTTGCGAATGTCGGAATCAATTAATTCCTTCTCAACGAGCAAGTAGCGGATTTCGTTACGGTCTATAGTGCGAAGATGGCTACGTACTCCCTCAGAGTACCCATCGCAGATAGCCAGGATATCCAATCCTCGCCAACTTCCAGGTTTCGCAAATACGGATGGACCATAGTTGCATGCCGCGACGACGCGAGAGGACGGGGAGATTTCGTCCACTTGATCTAGAGCTTTGCTCACTATCGTCGTCCTATTCGACAAGGGAAGTCTGCACCGTCAGTGCAGAATCCAGAGTTTAAACTTGTCAGGAGGTTTATGATGCGGGTTGGTGGACGTAAACTCGCCAGAACAATGTCAGTAGCCCAGTGCCATGGAGCCAGACGTCGTTCGCGAGCCTCTTTAACGGTGTTCTTCGACCTTTCTTCTCAGTCCACTTTATGGGAATTTCCTTGATCCGAAAGTTATGCAATCTCGCGATTACGATAACCTCGGTGTCCCAGAACCATGAATCACTCTTAGCGTCTCGTGCGAGGGTCTCAACGAGCTTTCTAGAAAAAGATTT
>CAYWMG010000169.1:0-4632 GCA_964459245.1 uncultured Candidatus Bathyarchaeia archaeon | reverse complement strand
TTCTACGATTTTGATCTCATAACTCCCCCACTCCGGTATGGCATTGAAGACCCGGATAAAATCAGATTCGTTCCACTCGATGGCGATAAAGCCCTATCTCTACGTGAAATTCTCCATCAACACCCGAAAGGAATAGAATACGGACAAATCCTTGAAGGCCATCAAAGGCTACCAATTCTCATGGATTCAAAACAGAAAGTTTTGTCGTTTCCTCCAATCATCAATTCAAACGACCTAGGAAAGCTCACACCCAATACAGAGAATATACTAGTAGAGGTGACTGGAACCAACGAAACAACCATCCTGAATTGCTTAACAATCCTCGCAACGACACTCGCTGATAGAGGAGCAGAGCTTCGTCCAGCAAGAATACACTACAAGTATACAAAAACGTACCCTACCATCACACCGCGGCTTAACGAACGCACCATCAAACTCCCAATCGAACAGGCGAAAAAACTGATCGGCCTTAATTTGACCAAGCAACAAATAATCTCATTGCTCAAACGATCTCGATACGACGTACGACAATCTGACACAAGAACCCTGACCGTAGCCATTCCCTGCTACCGGTTAGACATCCTCCACCTGAACGACGTGATCGAAGACGTAGCAATCGCGTATGGACTGAATCGCATAGAACCTAGATGGCCAATTGATTCAACAGTCGGCAACATCTCACAATTAGAGAGTTACTCTGACAAAGTTAGAGAATTGGCATTAGGGTTCGGATTCCAAGAAGTTCTCACCTTCATGATGACTAGTGAGGAAAAAATATTTACAAAAATGCAACAACCACCGCTGGCGTATGTCAGGATCGCAAACCCTAAAGTGCAAACTTTAACCTGCCTCCGACCTTGGCTACTTCCCAGCCTACTTGACTTCTTATCAAACAACACACACGTTCAGTACCCACAGAAACTGTTCGAGGTAGGTGACTGCACGACATGGGACGCGAATTCCCAGCCTAAAGACGATCGAAAACTCTGCTGCGTCTCTGCTCATGCGCGAGCGAACTTCACAGAGATGAAATCCATCCTACAAACATTATTAGCGAACCTAGGAATTGACTTTGCCATACAATCTACGAATAATGCTAGTTATCTAGATGGCCGCGTTGCTATCATTTCAGTCAATAAAACGGAAGTGGGAATTATTGGAGAGGTGCATCCTCGCGTTATAAGAAATTGGAACCTTGAAAATCCGGTCGTCGCAATGGAACTTAACATAAGTACGCTACTGACATTAGAAGGCGTTAGAGCGGCGCCACAGCCGCCCACCCCCGAGAGAGCCAACTGAGTGGGGCGTAGCCCTTCTGTGAAGTTTGCGCGTTAGTGTTGTGGGCGACAAGGGGAGGGCTGCCATGCAGCCTGAACCTCCGGCGAATCCGTTTCAGCGAAAGTAGAATAGCCCGTGCTACAATTACAAGATCATGAATTCAGAGGAAAAACAAAATGGATCCTGAAACTCGACTAGAGCTCGTAGAACGTGGCACTGAAGAAGTGATAACCCGCGACGAGTTGAGATCAATTCTTGAAACTAACTCTCGTCCCAGAGCATACTGGGGCTTCGAAGCCAGTGGCCTTATGCACATTGGAATGGGACTGGTTTGTGGAAGAAAAATCTTAGACATGATCCAAGCAGGCTTCGACTTCACCATATTCCTAGCAGATTGGCATTCTTGGATCAACAATAAACTTGGAGGAAAATTGGAGAACATCAAAACATGCGGCGAATACTTCATACAATGCTTTACCGCCCTAGGAATCTCCCCCTCTGAAGCAACCTACTCTTGGGCTTCAGAGCTAACTGCTAGGCAAGAGTATTGGGAACGAGTTGTCCGCGTCGCGAAATCGGTCAACGTAAGTCGCATTTGGAGGGCTCTCCCAATTATGGGGCGCGAATTGGGCAATAAGGACATGGAAGCGGCAGCAACCTTCTACCCCTGCATGCAAGTTGCCGACATCTTCGAGCTACGCCTCGATGTGGCATGCGCAGGATTGGACCAGCGTAAGGCACATGCCTTAGCAAGAGACGCCGCCGACAAACTTGGTTGGCACAAACCAACAATCGTACACACCCACCTAATGATTGGACTAGCGGGGACAAAGAAGATGGACTTCACAAAGTTCGATGAAGATGCAACCCTGAACTCGCAGATCTCGTCCAAAATGTCAAAGAGCATTCCTGAAAGCAGCATTCTAATTCACGATAAGCCAGAGATCATTCAAAACAAGATCCGCGCCGCATACTGTCCTCCCAAGGACATTCAAAACAACAGCATAATCGAACTGGCCAGATACGTCTCGTTCCCATGGATAGGAAGTGTCAATATCGAAAGACCCCCCAAGTACGGTGGCACAGTAACTTACACAAATATCAACGAGTTGGAATCAGACTATAGAGATGGAAAGATCCACCCCGCAGACCTGAAGGGCGCTATCACGTCAAGCCTGATCCAAATTCTCGCACCCGTAAGAAACGAGTTTGATAAGCATCCAGATTTACTCAACAAAGTAGAACAGATGCAAATCACAAGGTAAAGGAAAATAATGCGAGCGCCGGCGGCCGTGAGGCTAGAACGATTCCAAAGGCTCTTAGACCGAATCTCCTACGAATCCTCCAACGGCAGCACGATCGTAGTAGAAGGCCAAAAGGATCAGAAATCACTCAGAAGCATCGGAATCAGTGGACCAATACTCTGCCTACAAAGTAGCCGGAGGAATATCATTGGATTTGTTGAGAGCCTAACAGGGACCAAGAAAGTGATCATCCTTACGGATTTCGACCGAGAAGGTGTTTCCTTAGCGAAAAAATTGTCTCGAATATTAACCACTCAAAACCTTCACGTGAACATTGTCTTGTGGAAGAGCCTCCGGGAATTGACACGGTCAGAAGTTAGGAGCATAGAAGAGTTACCTAAATATCACGAGAGATTGCAGATAGAAGCTTTACAGAAGACAAGACAGAGCAGGTTGAGGATCAGTAGCTCTATAGGCTATCTGACATCCTTTTGACCATATCGGTAAGACGGTTAGAATATCCCCATTCATTATCGTACCATGCAAGCACTTTAACCAACTTATCATCGAGCACCATTGTTGAAAGTGAATCAAAGACTGCCGAATGTGGGTTGCCAATAATGTCAGACGATACGAGCGGTTCGTTGGAGTATTCAAGAATTCCATTCAAAGAACCATCGGCCGCTGATTTGAAGGCTGAATTGACCGCCTTAACGGTTGCAGGTCGCTCGACCTCAGCAACGAAGTCCACTATCGACCCGTCAGGTATAGGAACTCGAAGAGCTAGACCATCAAGCTTCCCTTTGAGTTCAGGCATAACCTCAGTGGTAGCTATGGCTGCACCAGTAGAAGTGGGGATTATCGAGACTGCAGCAGCCCTCGCGCGTCTTAAATCTCTATGCGGCAAGTCCAAAATTCGCTGATCATTAGTATACGCATGCGCCGTTGTCATAAACCCATGTCTTATTCCAAAGGAATCATGCAACACCTTAACGACGGGTGTAACGCAGTTCGTAGTGCATGATGCACATGACACGACATTATGCTTCTTAGGATCATACCTGTTCAGATTCACTCCGGGCACGATCGTGATATCCGGATTCTTAGCAGGTGCAGAAATCAACACTTTCCTCGCACCGCCTTTAAAGTGCATGGCTGCCACGTCACGGCTGGTAAATAGTCCCGTTGATTCGACGACAATATCAACGCCCACCTCTCGCCATGGAATCTCTCCAGGTTCACGTATGGATAACACCTTCACAGGCTCGCCATCCACCAAGAATCCGTCCTTTTCAGCCTGGAGCGAAGCTTGGAACTTCCTGAAAACCGAGTCGTACTTCAAAAGATGCATCAAAGTCTTGGCGTCAGTGACATCGTTCACTGCAACTACATTGAGGCCAGCTTGTCTCGCTGCCCTGAAGAAACATCGGCCGATCCTTCCGAACCCATTGATTCCAATCTTCGCCGTCTTACTTCAACCCTAATTTTTCCTTCAACGAACTCATGCCAGATAAGACGTTTTCTTCGATCAAATCTGATCATCATCCGAGTACGCAGCGTTTATATTGAGAACGATTGAAGGTAAGTTTCGACTGCTCATGGCTTGTAATATCGTCATAAACCTGAGCACCATAGGTGGTTCATTCCTAATTGGGAACAAATTCACAATATTCAACTACGAAATATATGGTAGTCGCCAAATTCGAAGTCGAGGGTGTAGTCGAAAAACCTGATGTGATAGGCGCAATCTTCGGCCAAACTGAAGGATTATTCGGGCCCGAACTCGACCTCAGAGAACTCCAGAAATCAGGGAGAATAGGTAGGATAGAGATTCAACTTGACTCGAAGCAAGATAAGACATTCGGAACAATCACTATCCCTTCAAGCCTTGATAAATCATCCACAGCCATCATTGCTGCCGCAATTCAGAGCGTCGACCGCATAGGCCCCTGTTTGGCAAAAGTCATACTAGAAAAAGTAGCAGATATTCGAGAAGATAAACGACGCCAAATCTTGGACAAGGCCAAGGACATACTGCGCACCTGGGTGGTTGAAGAATCACCTAGCACTGAAGAGATGGTCAAACAAGTTTCCGGAGTGATTCGATCAT
>CAYWMG010000168.1:0-1938 GCA_964459245.1 uncultured Candidatus Bathyarchaeia archaeon | reverse complement strand
AATCTCGAGATCAATGTCACTAAAATTACTCCGGCTATGAAAGCGATCTGAAGCAAGGGTTGAGGAGCCCCCGATAGAGTCACGTAGAGGCCCAGTAGGCTGTAGATGTCGTTTGGGTTGATTGTTCGAAGATAGAGAAATTGGGAGGTCAGGACTATAGCGAAGACACCCGACCCCGACGATATGGCTGTCCATAATCCCTTTGTGTATGAAGCCTGGGCCTTCTTCGCGAAGAGTGCGGTTGCGACCATGACGGCTATGCTCCCGAGGCTCCAGACCAGGTTCTGAAGTGCCATGTTCTGAATATACGCCTGCGCCTGCTCGGCACTAGCTTTTGTTAGTCCAATGAGTGGGTAGATTTGTGTTGCCATCTCAACTTCATTCAAGGTGGACGCGAATGTGGATGTGAGGTAAATCTCAACGAGAACGGAAAAGATAGCAACCAAGCAGACGCCCACCTCTGCCCCGCGAGTAAACTGTTTTTTC
Source organism: uncultured Candidatus Bathyarchaeia archaeon (assembly GCA_964459245.1). Taxonomy (GTDB): domain Archaea; phylum Thermoproteota; class Bathyarchaeia; order 40CM-2-53-6; family 40CM-2-53-6; genus FEN-987. Next base: position 1,452 of record CAYWMG010000168.1, on the reverse strand, counting down.
GTTTTTCCATCCTTCTTTGCCTTATTCGAACGCGTTCGACCTAGCCCGGTTGATCTAGCCGCCAAACAAATCTGGATGCGAACTAGGATAGCATATAGAAAAGATTTGGCGTCATGCGGGAGGCGTTTGATTAAGGGTATTAGGCTGCGGCTATCTGGTTGGGTTGTATGTCTTGACTGATTATTCATGGAAGGAGTTTCACCGTGTATTGTTATTACCCTGATCAGGGTCGGCGTTATTGGTAAGGGGAGTATTGGGGTGAAGAACTCTCGGGCGGTCATATGCGATAATCTGACCAAAATATATGGAAAGTCCGAGAGGAGGGCTCTTGATTCCTTGAATTTTACTCTGCCCTCTCAAGGCATATTTGTACTGATTGGCAGGAATGGTTCTGGAAAGACTACCCTTGTGCGTATCTTGGCAACCGAACTTGAGCCGACGTCTGGAAGCGCCTCGATTAATGGAATTGATGTCGTTGAGGAAGCGCGCGAGCTGCGGGAGAAGATTGCTATCGTTCCTCAAGAGGCAAGGCCGATTCCTTGGATGACGCCTTTTCAGACTGTGCTCGCGTATCTTCTCTGGAGGGGGTTCGATTATGGTAGAGCTAAGAGGAGAGCGTTCCAGTCGCTTCAGAGACTCGGCCTGGCCGAATCAGCCAATATGCTGAATCGCTCGCTCTCAGGCGGAATGAGAAGGAAAGTCATGGTAGCTACTGTTCTCTCGTCGGAGGCTGAAATAATCTTCCTGGACGAGCCTACTACGGGGTTAGATCCCGTCTCGAGAAGAGAGTTCTGGGAAGTCTTAAGGGGAATCGGCAAGGAACGTTTCACGTTTCTGACGACACACTATTTGGAAGAGGCGGAACAGTTGGCTGACCGGATTGGCATTATGGATCGTGGAAAACTCATCCGCGTTGGCACGTTGGAGGAACTCCGGAAGAGTGTGAAGCATGAGTACAGCATAAGAATCCAAAGCCCCGGGCCTAGTTTTCCAGCGTTAAAGAGTGGCGAGGTGGTCGTGGGAAGAGGAGGCGATGTTCGGATTCTCACAGCCGAGAATGAGGCTTTCAAAATCTCAAGGGAGCTAACGAAGAAAGGAGTTAAGTTCACGATCAATCCCGTCTCGCTTGATGACATATTCTTCTATCTGTTGAGTCGAAAGGGCGAAGAATGATTTGTTCAACGAAAAGAACCTGGTGCAGAAGAGAAATAGGTTTAGTCAGATTCTTGCCGCCGTACTCGTTAATTCCGTGTATGAGATGAGGAACTATCCGATTGTTCTAATCAACACCGTTCTCTCTCCGCTCTCATTTCTACTTGTTATCGTCTTTGTGAGCCAAGGTGCACTGTTAGGAGACGCAATAGTGGGAGGATTCATCATGAGCATGTTCTCGGCGGGTGCAGCGTTGCAGGGAGACCTTTCACACTTGAAGAATGATTTCAAACTGCAAGA
>CAYWMG010000167.1:0-1511 GCA_964459245.1 uncultured Candidatus Bathyarchaeia archaeon | reverse complement strand
GGGCAACTAGGAATATTTCGAGAAGAAAAATGCGCGCGTTATTGGTAATCATTGCATTAGGCTTCTCTGTGGCGGTCATGATCTCTGTTCCAGCGGGCATAGTAGCAAATCAAGAGTCTTCACAGAACATGGCTTCTTTTCTCAAAGGGGCGATGAATAACTTAGAACAAGAAATTAACACTACGGCGGACCAGGTAGTAGTCCGAAACTCGACAACGCTAGCCCTAACGGGATACCCAGTAGGAGGATATTCAGGAGGGCAATATTCCGGGACCTCTACTGGGGGGTTCTTCAATGGGAGGGCGGAAGGCTCGTACATCAATGAAAAGATCGTTAACGCGAGTGTCATTAGTCAAATCCCAGGCGTCGTGGCCGTCTGGCCAACGTTGGAACATTCTGAGGTGACAATGGAAAACCAATCCACCCAATTTGGGGTGAGGCGCTTTCCTCATCCCATATATACGATTGAGGGGGTGCCGTTGAATTCCTCGCTTATCGACAACTATTCCATTCTGCCCGCGAACGTAACTGAAGGAAGAAACCTGCATGAGAATGACACAGGAGCGGTTCTCCTTAGTCAAAACAATTCTGAATACTTCGGAGTTGGAGTTGGTGACATGGTCAGCATCTTGGGGCAGAATTTTAAGGTAGTAGGCATCTACCAACCATCAACTTCCACCCAAAACACAACCCTATACATGAATATTACTGATGCACAAACGTTGACCAACATGACAGGTGAAGTAAGCCAATTTACCGTTTATGCACAGAACAGTTCTGACGTAGATACAATAGCCACTGCGATAAGCGACATACCTGTCTCCAGCTCTGTCGCTCAGACTCTCTCCATTACAGACGTAAACACTTTGGAAAATAACTTGAGCAATGCGACGTCGCTTTATAATGATGCGTTAGCCGCGGCTCAATCGACGACGTCCCAGGAACAGAACACTGCAGTACAGGATATTGCAATCGCTGTCGTCGCTACAAGTCTGATAGTTCTGTTTGTTATGCTGTATACCGTTCGGGAAAGGACGAAGGAGATTGGCACGCTCAAGGCGATAGGCTTCAGCAACTGGAACGTCATGAGTCAGTTCATGCTGGAAGGAATACTGCTCAGCCTAGGCGCAGGCGTGGTCGGCATAGCGATAGGAAGCATTGGGGCTTCGTCCTTAGCAGGAGTACTCGGGCTTATCCCTGCAGCAAGCCGAAACTCTCTGTTTGGCTCATCAGGCTCGACAACTTTTCGATATTCTCCTGGCGCAGGATCAGGAGTGTTTGGATCTACTGTTGCGCGTGCTGGAACGGCAGTTATTACTCCTCAGTTAATGCTCATGGCACTCGGCGCGGCAATACTGCTCGGTGCCCTAGGCAGCTTGTATCCAGCTTGGAGAGCGTCAAGAACACGACCTGCAGAGGCGATGAAGTACGAGTGAAGTCATCCTAAAAACAGAAGGCCTAACCAAGACCTTCACTATGGGCAAGCGTAAAGTATCCGCCCTCTCTGGGCT
>CAYWMG010000166.1:0-3648 GCA_964459245.1 uncultured Candidatus Bathyarchaeia archaeon | reverse complement strand
TCATTTCACGGCTATCAAACCTCTCTAATCTCGGTGCAGGCTCCGTGAAGTCAAGCGTCGATGACTTTCTGGTCAAGAACCGTCCTAGCTCATTCGCTTTCTCTTCAATTATTGTATCCCACTTCAAAACTCGACCCTTGTACTTCACTCCTGAATTGAAGCGTTCACGCAGAACCTCAATGAATCGACGTTTAGCCTCTAACTCAAATCGGTAGCGGTAATCGTCGCCAGTGAAGTAGAAATCACGCAACTCAAGCGTCTTTGACTCAAAGGCCTGAATCACGGACAGGTTACTCAACTGTCATTTGAGTTCTTTTTGGTAGTGTGTGATTTTGTCTTCGAGGATTGTGAAGTGGCTCTCGTCAATCTTTCCCGTCTTGAGCAGGTGAACTATCTCGGTTCTCATCTTCTCAAGGCGTATTAGGCACTCTTTCCGGTTTACAGCATACTCGTTAAAGGTGGAGTCAATCTTTGCCATGTAACTGGTTAGGAAGCGTCGTTTTCGCGTTTTAAATAGCCAACCTAGAATTACCGACCCCCCAGTGGCAGCAGCACCCAATAGTTGTTGCCAATAGTTGCCGATTTGTGCTGGGTTTGCGAGTAAACTTCGGATGTCAGGGGTTGTAGCAACCTTTTCGGTTTTAAGATTGGAGTAACTGACTGAGAGAGTGATTGATACATTGCCTCGATTGAAGTTTGCAAATGCGAAGTAGTAGGTGTCGGTTGAGTTGATCTGCACTTCACCATCATATCCGTAAGCTGCTATAGCTGTGTAGAGCGATGGGGCGTCTTCAAGGTCTGAGCAAGCTGGCGAGTTTAACCATTCTGAATGTTGATGAGAGTTGAGGATCCAGAAATCTACGACGCCACCCGTCGATGAATATGACACACTCAACTGGCCCGCTGAGACTACTTCGTGATAATTATCATTGTAAATGCAGCCGGAGTTTCCTCCCTTGATTCCGTTCAGGTTGAACCGGGCATTGAGAAGATTATTCGATGCAAGCAGCGACGTCGCTGTTGATGAAAGATGAGTTGGATAGTCCGCCTCAAACTTCACTGAGACTGGCCCTGGGTTAGGGTTATCGAATATGAAGTAGTATACGGTGGTCGTGGGGATTTGGATTGTGGAATTATCATAATTTGATCTACTCGCCACCGTCAGAACAGAGGCGGCCTCTAACCTGGAACTGCAAGTAGTGCCGTTGTTCACCCAAGTGTTGTATTGGGATTGGCTGAGTATCCAAAAATTGACTGAGGCATTGGCGCTGAACGATACATGTATTTGTCCGGCGTTGACGCCTCTTTGGTCAGCACTAATCCGATCCAGATTAATGCGGTCACAGAAGTTTGTTCCCATCGTTCCGTTAATAGTATACTGATCTTCAATAATGGGACTTCCCGTGGCGTCGGGTGAGCTTGTTGGCCCTAATTGTTGACTAGCTTGAACGTAATCTGAAGTTGTGACCAATCCAGTTCCCATAGCGATGAGTGCTATTGTAGCTATGAGCAACAATTTGGTGAGTTTCATGGCGAGGAAGATTATGCAGAATCTCGTGATATTTGAGTTAATGGGCAGATGTGGTGGAGTCGTATGAGGTGCAAATTTGCAATTGTTATTGAGGATATTTCTAAGAAGAGGTTTGGTTGATCGTTCAGTGATAGCGAAGCTCAAAAAGGGCGGTCTAACTGTATTATTGGCGAGGAGAATTAGTGTTGAAAGTAATTGAACTGGATAAAGTTTCTTCCGAGGATGTTGCTGGCGGCATTTTTGTAGGTGGAAGAGTCAACGTGAAGACGTTGATAGACAAGCAGCTCGGGGCCAAGGATATGAAGGCGGCTATCGTCAGTTTTCCTCCCGGTGCCAGAACGAAGCTTCACACTCACAGTCACGAACAGATCCTCTACATTCTAAGCGGTAAGGGTGTAGTAGCGAATGAGCAGGAGGAACACGTCGCTACACCAGGACAAATCTTCCTAGTACCTGCGGGAGAGAAGCACTGGCACGGAGCTAGCGGAGGGAACAGCTTCTCGCACCTGTACATTTACAATTCGCAAACAAAGACCACATACTAACACTAATTATGGACCCAGGCGGTCTGTGTACTTTGACCTCAGATCCTAAATTTTATGAGAAGCAGAAGTTGCCTCTAGAATAATCTAACCCAGGGCGTCCAGGTTGGCATACAAGTTTCATGAAAATATGGTGATATGGAAGAAGGCCGAGGTTTGGAATGGTTTCGGGTTTTTTGGAGAGAGCAAGCATGGTAAGACTCCCCTGAGTTTCGCGTTTGCTCGCCTCCTCTTCCTAGACGGCAATACTGAAATCAAAATATTAGATGACTGCTTCACCATAGAAGATGGACGAATAAGTCAATGCAAGAAATGGGGAACCCCGAACCATTTGGGGCAATCCTACTACAGCCTACTGACCGAAGCTATGAAGAGCGCACATCGATCAGTAGCCGAGATAGAACCGGGAAAAGCCAGCTACCCACTAGGTAAGGTTGTGGCATATCTGTTATTCGCCGGCGGTGCAGAACCTGTCAAGAAAGAGAGATGCCACCGTCAAGAATTTGTTGAGAAGCTTATGTCAACTAACCCATTCACTTGGGACTATCCGAAACCTGGCAAGGAAGTTGTATTGCAACGGTTCAAAGAGGCTTGGAGCTACTTCATCGTACACAGGCAGAAAGAGACGACGAGGGAACTCATCGATCTCTTAGCTAACCAAGCCATTATGGATAGCAAGTTAACTGAATAATCACTCAAACCTAATGGCCAGAAACTATAATGTAAGAGTCGGCGATGCTGCTGTTTCGCAGCTCATTTATGAGCCGTTCCAAAGAGTAACTTGTCGTAGAACATAAGACGCCCCCACAGATTTTTGGCCGCCACCTTTCAGGTTAGTTTGAACATTTACGAAACTTTGAATACCTAATTAGGAATGGATACTAACTATGTTAGCGAATTCGGTAAACTACAAGTTTAGCCAACGTTTCAGCGTCCCTGCTAAAGAGGCTTACAGATGGTGTACAAATTATGAACCAACAGACCTAGCCTTGATGAATGAAGAGGGACAACGCAGGATCCGCAAATTAACAGAGGACACAGTTATCCTCACAGAGACATCCGTTCGGAATGGAAAGAGGATTAAGAAGGTTAAACTCGTCAGACTCCATCCTGAAAAGATGTCCTGGTATAATATCCACACCTTAGGCCCAAACAAGAACTCAGCCTTCCTTTACCAGATAGTCCCTGAAGGCAAAACCCGATCAAGACTCACGTTCACCGGCCTCCTAGTAGTGTACAGTAAGATTCCATTTAGGCGAGAACGAATCAAACAAATTGCCGACAGAGAAAAACGCGGCGACTCCAATGCTTGGAGGCTTCTAGCCAGAGCAATGGAGAAAGACATCATTAGTTCTAGGAAAAAACGATGACCAGGTGCCCCGAGAGGCCGAAACCCGTCTATTCTTAATGAGGGATAGAGCTCCGGTCGATCAGGTTAACAGTTGCAAATGGAGGTATTCGCGCGTCATATTCGAAGACGAAGTAGTACGTTCCATCAGCTGGCGGGCCCCAGTGCAGTGTGTAACCAAACTGTCGGGGTATAGTTTCGTAAAGAAGAATGCTCGGCCCTGGACT
>CAYWMG010000165.1:0-4082 GCA_964459245.1 uncultured Candidatus Bathyarchaeia archaeon | reverse complement strand
GTCGCTGAAAACATACATTTTGCGACGAATAATTCAGATGGTTGTAATCTTCTTCGTAGTAGTATTCTTAGTATTCCTCCTTATTCACTTGGCACCGGGAGACCCGCTGGTATACTTGGCTGGAGACTACGCTCTGCCTCCGGCTCTGAAAGCAGAACTTACAGCCCGATATGGGTTGGATCAACCGATTTACGTTCAAATGGTAGTATTCTTTGAGAATATTCTAACAGGCAATCTCGGAGAATCCATCACGTACAGGGCACCAGTGTTGCAGTTAATTGTTGACAGAATGCCAGCCACCTTACTCTTAATGGTATCCGGACTATCGTTCGCTGTGTTTCTAGGTTTAATGTTTGGAGTGGCATCGGCCGTAAAATTCAGGACAAAAACAGATTTGACAATTTCCATAGTTTCAGCCGTAGGATACTCTCTTCCAACGTTCGTCCTGGGGCTGATACTCATAATGGTGTTCGCGGTCTGGTTTCCAGTCTTTCCCATGCTTGGTATGAGTTCAACAAGTGGAACACCGGGATCAGGCTACTATTACGACGTCTTGCAGCACTTGATTCTGCCCAGTATTAGTTTGGGTACAGTTACGCTTACTATGATCACTAGATTAACCAGAATGAGAATGCTGGAGGTCATGCAAGAAGATTACGTGACAACTGCGAGGGCAAAGGGAATCTCTGAGATGAAGGTAATTTTCAAACATGCTTTGAAGAATGCTAGTCTGCCAGTGGTTACGATCATTGGAATGGAAGTGGGTTACATTTTTGCCGGAGCCGTCCTTACCGAGACTGTCTTCTCTTGGCCTGGACTGGGACAATTACTGGCTACAGCAGTATTCGCTCGTGACTACCCTTTGATAATGGGCATGTTCACGATTATCACCATAATGATGCTAATCTCGATCCTAGCAACTGATCTCATCTACACCGTAATCGATCCTAGGATCCGGCTAGGTTGACCAATCCGATTCTTTAACGCTATTAGCGTGGTAATGTGTTTTAGACGTCAGCAACTGACCCGTCCGATCGAATTGTTGTGGTCAGTTCTTCAATCTTGTAGGGATACTTTGAAAAAGCCTTCTCGTTGAGCTCAACCCCGATTCCTGGAACGTCAGGTACAACTAGATAACCGTCCTTGAATTCCAAGGGTTTCTTCACTATCTCAGACTTCGGAGGCGAATCTTCTCCCGTATATTCTTGGATTACGAAGTTGGAGATACATGCATCTAGTTGAACACAGGCCGCCGTGCTAACCGGACCCATGTAATTGTGTGGAACAACTCCCACCTGGTATGCCTCAGCAAGGGCGGAGATTTTTTTACACTGACTAAGTCCTCCAGCCAAACATAAATCAGGCCGAATCATTTCCGCAGCCCCACAACTCAGAAGGTCTTTGAACTCAAATATTGTATGAAGTCGCTCTCCCGTAGCGATAGGAATACTGATATGTCTTGCTACTCTGGCAACCGCATTAACACTGTCCTGCACCGTTGGATCTTCAAGGAAGAGAAGATGAAACTTCTCCAGCTCCCTACCGAGCACGATGGCATCACTCGGGCTTAAGCAACCGTGCACGTCCACACAGATGTCTACTTTTTCACCAACAGACTCTCTCACTGTTTTCACTCGTTGAACGCAACGTGATATCATCTCTGAATGACTCATGTTTTCATATTGTGGTGGAAATGGGTTGAGCCTGACCGCTGTGAAGCCGCGCTTTACGGCTTTCAACGCGTCTTGAGCTAGGGCGTCAGGACTCTCCCCCGCGACGTGCATGTAAAGCCGAACCTTGTTTCGAGTTGGTCCACCGAGTAGTTGGTAGACCGGCGCATCAAGCCACTTACCCGCTATATCCCACAGGGCAATGTCGACTGCGCTTATTGCAGCACCCAACGCCGCTCCTCGAAAATGGTTGTATCTGTAAACATACTGCCAGTGATGTTCTATCTGTAGTGGGTCCTTTCCTATCAGATACTTCTTCAATGTCTCCAATACAGCAGCGGAACTTTTCGAATAAGCCCAAAAGCCACCTTCTCCTATTCCAGAAACGTCCTCATCAGTTTCAACGCGGACGAGAAGATATCTCTCTGCGATGAGAAAAGTCTCAATATTGGTAATCTTCAAAGGCTTCAAAGAAGCAACAGCGGCTCCGACCTATAAAATGATGCAACTAATCTCTAACTCTGCGAGTCATGAACAATGTGACTCCTGAGTGACTTGATTCTAACATGTAAGACATAATAGGTTTGAAAACCAACTATACCAATATCCAGGGCCACACTAATGGCACTATTAAGTCTGGAGAACCTCCGCACCTGCTATTTCACACCCAAGGGACCGGCCATGGCCGTGGACGGTGTGAGCTTCGAACTGAAGGAAAGAGAAACCTTGGGCTTGGTGGGTGAGTCTGGCTGCGGCAAGACCACTACTGCCCTCTCCATAATTAGGCTACTACCATCTTATGCTAAGATTTTGGAAGGCAAGGTCATATTCAATGGAACAGACCTGACCACACTCGATAACGATGGCATGCGAAGAGTAAGGGGGAAAGAGATGGCGATGGTCTTCCAAGGTTCCATGCAAGCACTGAATCCCCTGATGAAGATAGGTGACCAGATCGCAGAGTCCGTAATTCAGCACGAACACTGTACGAATAGAAGAGCTCTGCGTAGGGCCAAGGAATTGCTAAAACTTGTTGGAATGGACGCATCTAGAATTAGCAACTACCAGCACGAGCTTAGCGGAGGAATGCGGCAGAGAGCAATGATTGCCGTCGCCTTGGCATGTCAGCCTAAACTCTTGATTGCTGATGAACCGGCGACTGCATTGGATGTAATCGTCCAAGCACGAGTTTTAAACCTCATGCGCGACCTGAAGAAGAATCATGATCTCTCAATGATAATGATAACACATGATTTGTCAGTTGTCGCTGAAATGTGCGATAGAGTGGCGGTAATGTATGCGGGTAAGATTGTTGAATGCGCGGACATAACCTCGTTACATTCAAATCCGCTGCATCCATACACGCAAGGTCTCCTTGGCGCTTTCCCAAGCATCAAGGGTCCAAAAAAGAAACTTTCGTTCATACAGGGAACGCCACCAAACCTCCTGAATCCGCCCCGTGGCTGTCGTTTCCATCCGAGATGCCCCTACGTCATGGACATTTGCAGAACCGAAGAACCAAAACTAATCAAGACCGCGGAAGGCCGCAGCGTAGCATGCCACCTAGTAAAGTGAAGTGAAGAGAATGCAAGAAAATGGTTCCATTGTCAAAGTTCAGAATCTGCAGAAATGGTTTCCTTTGAGGAAGGGGTTGATTGCTAGTCTTGTTAGAACTAGAGAACTATTCATCAAAGCAGTGGATGACGTTAGCTTCGAGATACGCTATAACGAGATAGTGGGCTTGGTTGGTGAATCTGGATGCGGGAAGACAACCGCTGGAAGGACAATATTACGACTCATCGAACCTACAGGCGGCCAGATAGAATTTGATGGATCAGACATAACGTCACTGAATCAGAAACAACTTAAACCGCTGAGGAAACAGATGCAAATAGTCTTCCAGAATCCGTACGAATCACTGAATCCCCGCATGAAAGTCAATACTATACTATCATCTCCACTCAAAATTCAACTATCAGAAGATCGAACTAAGATTGAAGATCACGTCCTAAACGCATTAGAAAGTGTGGGGCTAGTCCCAGCAGAAGAGTTTCTGAATAGATACCCTCACGAGTTGAGTGGTGGACAGAGGCAACGAATGGTCATCGCTAGAGCATTTATCCTTGAACCAAGATTCGTGGTAGCAGACGAACCAGTATCGATGCTTGATATTTCAATTAGAAACGAAATATTGGGCACCCTGCTAGCCAAGAAAGAACAGTACAAGACCGCGATCCTCTTCATAACACACGACCTCTCTCTAGCTAGAAATGTGTGCGGAAGACTTGCCGTAATGTACCTGGGAAAAATTGTGGAGATCGGCGATGCCGAAGACATCGTGCAAAAACCTCTCCACCCATACACCCAAGCATTAGTAGCTGCAGTCCCGGTGCCTGACCCAAACCATAAGAG
>CAYWMG010000164.1:0-3977 GCA_964459245.1 uncultured Candidatus Bathyarchaeia archaeon | reverse complement strand
CAGTATACCCACAGGGCCAGCCTCCTAGACCAATGCAGACATTTTGAGAGGAAGTTGCTGAGCTGGGAGTCTGGCAACATAATGTGAAGATCAACAACGCCAATGCAGCGAGAAGCGGCTCGAATCCTCTGAGTCTGCGAGCAGAAGGGTGCAAGCGTGACGCCTAAGCACTATAGTAACGAGTTTTTCCTAATGAGTCTAGACTTTAGAACTCTCTCATATATGCCGAGTCGATTGTGCCTGGAAGGCATGCATAAGACGCTTAACCTGTAAGAATTATCGAGTTTCCATATACGTCGGGAATCGCAAGCCACCTTGTAACAATGTCTAGCTCCGTGAGATAGTAGAGAACTTTCTCTTCCTCGATCTTGCAACTTTCGTTCTTCAATCGGTCCGCGACGGAGCATTTTCGCAAGGAGTTCTGCTCCCGCACCTCGAATGGTTTGCAGGGCGTTTGTCATAAGGATCCATTAGAAAACTTCAGCGCCTTATGCGGGAAGTAACAATATTCTAACATGTTACGGAAAAGGGGAACTCAATAATTGCATTGAGATGCACAAAACGTTGAGGCAAATCATATTCGTTCACGATTGGGAATTGCCGAAATCTTGTAGGGTGCTACGGTAATGTCTATAGGCATTAGTCTCACCGGGCTGATAGTAGATGAAGATGAACAGGTCTCTCGTGTTCTTAACGATGGGTTTCGCACTGTTGCTAATGATGTTGGCTACTGTTAGCGGTGCGACATCCGTTAGCCAAAACTTCTTCTTGTGTAATCAGGGCAACTGGAGTCAAGCCACTAATTCTGGTGACGTGCAAATTAACGTCTGCACCGGTGCCAGCGGAAACCAAGGAGGAAATGTCCAATACCAGATAACCTATAACGGTGCAAGCATTTCGTCCGGCGGCTGCAATATTGGACCATGCTCCAGCCCAACTGCAGGCGGCATACAGGATAACTCATACGTTATCCTTCGATTTTCCCCTAGCTACATCTCTGGCATTCAAGTCATGGAACCGGACAGCAACGGGAACCTACAACAGGTATGGGTTCCATATCAGTCCGGATCTCAAGCAAACTGTGATCCATTTAGCCAGTTCTGCTACACGCCGCAAAGCCAGAGTTACTGCGGTAACTTCCAGTCTAACGGATGTTCTGCAGTAGTGTTCAGAATTGTCGCTACGCCGATAACGATCAACGTATTCTTCACTTACCCCTACAGTTGACTTCCTAGTACGCTGCAATACGAAGACTTTTTTTCGTTACCAGTCACTCTTACATGAATCGAGAAACTCTTCGAGTTCGCTGAACGACGTGGAAGATTTCGTGAGCAGGTTCACAGCATCGTACGCGTAGAACCTGGCCTTCGGCCGCAAGGGTTTACGATCTCGTGGTTTGCACAATAGGCTAGAACCGTCTACGCACGCGGAAGTTGACTAGGCAATCAGACTAGACTAAACTCTAGAGTGAAACCCGTTCCCCAAGCGCTAGAAGAAGGGGAGGAAAGTGACTTGGAGCCTAACGTATGCTACCAGAAACCAGTCCAGGGACCCCAAGTGCTAGGGATACACGAAGGTGCATGCCAACCGTACCAACCGTAGCCGAGTCCATGACCGAGTCCCCACGCAGGAACGTTAGCATACGCTGTAGGAACACTGGCAAAAGCGCTAGCAGTAGCTCCGGGACCACTAGCTGAGGCACTAAGACTAACAAACGCCCCGTTACTACCTCCGAACGCAGGAACGCAATGGAAAGGTGCGTGCCAACCCCCAAATGGAAGGGCAGCGAAAGCGCCTTTGCCTAGGCCGGAGCCTAACCCAACCAAACCAGTAGTTACAGACACTTTAGCTGCTGCCGAGGTGCCCGCGGCGGCGGTCGATGCCAAAGCTCCCACGATCAAGGAAGTTACCATGTCTAATGCAACCTTACGGCAACTACGAACGGCTGACTATATAGCGTTTTGCCTCATACGTGTCAAGCGTCCGCTTAATGTCAGTCAATTTCCTGACCATCGATCTGATCTGACCTGATAATAAATAAAGCGTGGCTAGAACTGCTTCTGTGGGCACGTTTCGTGAGTTTCCGCCCCGCTTCCTCTATCCAGCATTGAGGGTGAAATTTTGGGACGAAATTTTGTAAGGCTTGACAATATCTTGTGCCTAACAATCAAGTCAGACTAATCTAATCTTAGCCTGCGGCTCCGTTTAACGAGAGACTGAAGAAATTGGCTTACGCGTGTTACTATCATCCAAACCTTCTAGCCAACATGTTATGCAGTCGTTGTGGGCGAAGAATCTGCGCGTCCTGCAGCAAACCGTACGGCGATCTCACTCTATGCCCCAGTTGCTTTCGCGCAGTTGTAATGAACATCCAACGCCCTAACGCATCATCAACGACGAGACCAAACTCGAATGCGCAGTCGAGCTCCAACGTGAAGCCTACTACGCCTCATCGGAGAACTATAATTGCGCTACTGACGGTTTCAGCGGCTTTAATCTGGTTTAATGCTGACTTACTTCTTGTATGGCCTGCTTTCTATACGATTTGGGCAGGTTTTTTCCCGTGGATAATTCAACTGGGCACTCTCAGTTTCATCCTTGGTGTAGTTCTGGGATTGGTGATTGACTTGGCGGTGGTCATGTTTGCGCTCGGGCTAAGAGCTGAATCAGCATTCATCGTCTTCCCCACCGCGATCATTAGTTTCTTCATCGGCGGCGGTTTCCTTGCTGGACTAATAATCGCCGTCCTGACTGGGATTTTCATAATGATGAACGAAAGAGTTTCGCAGACAACGGAGACACAACTCGCCACTAGATGAGGCTTGAAGGTTAGACCTTAGAGATCGATTCATCATACTGGACTCGCACCAAGAGAAGCCTATCCAGCGCCTCGAAGTGTTTCGAATGTTAGTCCAAGTCTTAGCCACGGGTGGCATATGCTAGGACCCCCCTATAGGCAGGATCGCAGCGGCCAAGTTCGTGCATCTGGTTTCGAATTTTCATAGAGGCCGGGGCCTCATTCGGATTGAGTAGCGTGGTTCGCAGATCTATGGGGAAGCGTTAGCCAACTTCACTCCAGTTCGTTGAAGTGCTTCGAATGTAAGCCTGATGTCTCTCTTGGTAGTTCGGTGATTCGTTATCGATAGGCGGATGGCTGTTCTGCTTCTGATGGAGGTTGTCATCAAGAATGCCTTGCCCGAACGCTGCACCTCATTCACGATTCGTTGGTTGAGTCTATCGAGTTTTTCTTCGTCTATTCTCTTTCCTGAATTGGCGACAAACCTGAAGCAGTACATCTGAAGCACGGGTTTGCATAAGGGCTCGAATTCTGCACTATTCCTCACAAGCTGATCTAGATATTCCGCTAGCGCAACGTTCCGTTCGAACAGTTTTCTATACCTGACCAATCCATATTGCTTTAACGACATCCACACCTTGAGTGCCCTGAACGCTCTGGACCCTTCTGGTCCGTACTCGAAGTAGTCGATGCCAGTTGTCTCAGTTGGTAAAATGCCCCTAAGGTACGGCGCAACCAAGGTAAACGACGCCTTAAGCTTAGCAGGGTCTTTGACCAGAACACATCCGCATTCGTATGATATGTAGAGCCATTTGTGAGGGTCAAGAGTTACCGAATCCGCGAGTTCCAGTCCGTCAAACAGGCTAGCTTTTCTTGGGATTATCCTTCCGAACGCGCCGCATGCTCCGTCTGCGTGGAACCAGAGATTGTGTCGTCTGCACACGTCAGCTATTTCTCGTAGCGGGTCAACGATGCCCACATTGACCGATCCCACCTGTCCAACCACGCAGAATGGGATGTTCCCTTCATTTGCGTCTCTGTTGACTGATTCCTCCAAGCTTCGTATGTTAAGGGTGAAATCCTCATTGCTCTCGACGCGCTTGACGCTGTTCCTGCCGAGGCCGAGCAACTGAGCAGCTTTGACGATGGAGGAGTGTCCCTCGTGGTCGCTCATGTACAG
>CAYWMG010000163.1:0-8780 GCA_964459245.1 uncultured Candidatus Bathyarchaeia archaeon | reverse complement strand
AGGTAGAACGCCGCTAATCGACAAGAGGGCTGGGGGAACGGAAGATTGGGTTGCCATAAGCAGAGCAGCTGATGAGGATAGGCCGAGAGCCCAGATAGATCCCAGCGCGAGGTAGGCTGCGGCTCCAGCGGCCCGAATGTCTATCTTAATTCTAGAGGAGACTTCTCTGACGAGAAGGCCGCTGAAGATTAATGAGAAACCCCAGCTTATCATGCCAGTCGTGACAGCGAATAATCCGATGATGGCCACCCCGCTCTTCGCTGTCTTCGGTATGCCAGCTATACCCTGTATAATTCTTAGAACTGGTGGGCTGGTTGCTACAAGGAATCCTCCAATAATTATGAGAACCATCTGCATCGAGAAAGCTAGTAGCGTCCAGAAACCTTTCCCGAAATCTATAGCCAAATCATAGGGGCTGTTTTGTAAAGCCAACCCAAGGATGAACACTGCTATCGATGCGATAAGAACGAATACGAAGGCGTCGGGGAACCATCTCTCTGTCCAGTCTGAAGTTGCGTACCCTACTCTTTCGAAAAATCCATGCCCAGACTTTTGAACCATCAGCCAAACCAAGTTGGAGTCAGTTCTCATTTTATTTAAAACCTTGCTCTAAACCTGCTTTTTTTCGTATAGTGGGAACGAGAATGGTTTACTTTCCACGGTTAAAAATGAGCAAAACAATAAAATGCGGCCGAAGAGCACAGTTTCGTCGGCAGCCTGCCAAGATCGCACAAATGTAAGGTAGGGTTTGTGGGAGAACTACTCTGGTCACCGTCACATGAACAGGTGAGGCAGGCTAACATCACTCACTTTATCGAGTTCGTTAACCGAACCTATGGACTCAAAATTGAGTCATACAGGGAACTGTACGACTGGTCGGTTGACAAGATCCCAGACTTTTGGGCAGCCATGTGGGAATTTGCCGATATCAAGGCGTCGCGTCGACACGATAGAGTTGTAGATGGCCTGGACAAGTTTCCGGGAGCAAAATGGTTTCCTGGAGCGAGAATGAACTTCGCCGAAAATTTGCTCAAGTACACGGATGACCGCCCCGCTTTCATCTTTAGAGGAGAGACGGAGCGCCCTGCGAGGAAGACGTTTAATGAACTGTACGGCGAAGTGGCACGCTTAGCGCATGGCCTGCGTGATCTTGGAGTCCGGCCTGGAGACCGAGTCTGTGCATACATGCCTAACCTGATCGAGACAGCTATCGCGATGCTCGCTGCAACCAGCCTTGGCGCTGTTTGGGCTTCCTGCGGCGCCGAGCTTGGCCCGATGACCGTACTCGATCGCTTCGGGCAGATCGAGCCGAAGGTTCTCTTCGTCGCTGACGGATATTTCTACAAGGGGCAAACATTCAACATTCTCGCGAACGCAGAGAAAGTCGCTCAGGGCATCCCATCTATTCAAAGAGTTATCGTAGCCTCCCACGTCACGGACAGAGCTGAGATCGACGCGTACCATAATTTTGAGGGTTACAACCAGTTTCTTTCAAATGCAATGAACGAAAGACGGCCTGAGATTCAATTTGAACAACTACCCTTTGACCATCCCACCTACGTTATGTTCTCATCTGGAACAACTGATAAACCAAAATGCATGGTGCAGGGACAGGGAGTCCTACTTAACCACCTGAAGGAGCTCCTGCTCCACACTGACCTTAAACGCGATGACAGGATTACCTACATTACTTCACCCAGTTGGATGATGTGGAATTGGTTGATGAGTTCGTTAGCAGTGGGAGCCACCATAGTGCTCTACGACGGTAATCCAAATTACCCCGATTGGAGGACAATGTGGAGAATCGTTCAAGACGAGAAGGTGACGATTTTCGGCTGCGGCGCGAGTTACATCAATTATTTGAGAAGCGTAGGGGCGAAACCTGGAAAAGGTTTCGATCTGTCATCGCTTCGAGAGATTTCGCAGACTGGATCTCCACTCTCGAAGGAAGGATTCGAATGGGTGTACCGAGAAATCAAGCAGGACCTACATTTCAATTCGATCTCAGGAGGGACGGACATCAACGGTTGCTTCGCGGCTGGAAGTCCCACTCTTCCCGTTTATGCAGGCGAATTGCAGGCAGCAGGCTTGGGCATGAAAGTCGAGGCCTACGACCAAAACGGCAAGGCGGTGCAGGATCAGGAGGCGGAACTCGTCTGCGAAGCTCCGTTTCCGTCAATGCCGCTCTATTTCTGGAATGACCCGAACAATAAGAAGTACCAAGAGGCTTACTTCAACTTCTACCAGAACGTTGGAGAAAACGTGTGGAGGCATGGAGACTACATCATCGTCCACAGTGACACGGGCGGAATAACGTTCCTCGGGCGTTCAGATAGCGTTCTGAAACCTTCAGGGGTTCGCATTGGAACAGCCGAAATCTATGCCGTCGTTGAAAACTTCAACGAAATCGCTGATAGCTTAGTTGTGGGGCAGAATTGGAAAGGAGACCAGAGGGTTATACTCTTCGTTCAACTTTCAGAAGGCTACAGTTTAACCGAGGATCTGAAGAACAGGATTAGAAAGGCCCTACGCGAAAACGCTTCCCCAAGGCATGTTCCCGCCAAGATTCTTGAGACGCCAAGTATTCCCTACACCTTCAATATGAAGAAGGTCGAAAGCGCTGTGAGGAATATAATTAACGGCAAACCCGTCTCAAACAGAGACGCCCTGACTAACCCGGATTCGCTAGATTATTTTGAGAAGATTCTTCCAAACTTGCAGAGAGATTAAAATTCAGTTTAAAGGAGTTCTAACATTCATTCGTGTATAGCCAGTTTTACTCGAACATTTTCGATCACCATGTACTAAACAGCAGACGTAGATTCAGCAATTGTGGAATTAGGCTCCGTAGAAGGCTTCGAAGTGACGACGTCAGAGTATTTCTGTCACTATGTCGTAAGTTTAGTCTAATTCAAATTACGACACCCGCACCATAGGCATCATACACACCTTTTCAAACGAAACTGACGGTCCGATTTCTATCTGTCCGCACCAAGCTATACACACCACCACGTTTGAACCGGTTTGATTGTGGTTCATGACTCAATTGATTTCAAAGCACTGAATTTGTTAAAAGATCGGCTTAAGTTCAGGAATACTGGCCGTATCAAATTAAGACGTAAGGAATTTATGAGTTGACTGATTATGAAGTTATTCAGTAGGAAAAAAGCGCTGGTTAAGCAAAATGCCTGCTTCCCTTAGTACTAAGGATCCGGTTGATTCGCTTAACGATATGTA
Source organism: uncultured Candidatus Bathyarchaeia archaeon (assembly GCA_964459245.1). GTDB lineage: Archaea > Thermoproteota > Bathyarchaeia > 40CM-2-53-6 > 40CM-2-53-6 > FEN-987. The sequence continues at coordinate 5,543 of CAYWMG010000163.1, read as the reverse complement.
CCAGCGAGTAATGGCTCCCGCGGCATTCCTTGTGCTCGCCGCCTGGTCTTACTTGAATTATGTGGCACAAACACTTCTAACCAATTCAATCCTGAGCAGACTCTATCCTTATCCGATCACTCAGGAGAGTCTGTTAGAGGGCCCGGAGCTTGTATCCTTAGAGGTACTCGTGTTCGTGCCTACACTAATTGTGTTCCTAGTAACCTATTACATAAAGCCCGGCAAGGCTTGGCTGGTTTCCAAAACCATAAGTTTTACAGGAGTCTTCTTCACTCTCCTGAACGTAGGATTTACATTCGCTCAAGAATACGCCTCCGTCGATCTTGAGTCTCATTTCTACTGGGCAATGCTTCTATTGCTAAGCATTCTTCTGTCCGCAATCCTCGTATCGAGTTGCTACAGACGTTACATCTCTTTAACCGTTGACGCTCACGTAAGAGCAAAATAATCAACAGGTCTAAAACGAATCTATCGGAGAATCAGATTCAGATGCATCACACGCATGTATAGACGGGTGTGCGCACACAAGAACTAGAACACAATCCAATCTCAGAATCCAAACGAAACGGCTTATTTTCTGTGTGTATACCTCGGTGCGCACAAAAAATCGCTTTCGGCTTCGCCTTATTCAGGTACGGCGACACAGGTCTAAACAGTTACCATGAGAAAAACGACGCGTTATTGGAATTGAGAGGCCTAGCGTACGCTATATGGGTAAGAAGGTTAACTCGCTTTTCGAAATCACGCTACCTGCCGCATCAAACATTAACGTAACCGCCTTCAACGGTAAACTCATGTGGCTTAACGGGCCGAATTGTAATTGAATCAAAAACTGCCCATGATTAGAAGTGCAATAAACCTTCACATTCCAACTACATAGTACGCCTGGCGTTGCTTCTAGGCCAGACAGCTCAGTTTGTAAGGTTCTGTTTGAAGCATCCAAAATTATGGCCCTGAAACTGTTGCCTCCATAATACGTTACGACGATAGATACAGTGTAGATGTTGTGTGAACCTGAAGTTAACACGCTTACGCTAAGCTCAGGTTTCGGTGTAGGCTTCGGCAAATTGACGATCACAAAAATGCTTCCTAAAATTAGTATAATCGCGGTTACGATGGCCAACTTCTCAATCTTATTCAACGCTTCTTCCAAGTTCACCTAACCTACTTTACTTCTTTAACAATTCCCACGAAGCTACGACAGTGTCAAAATTGTTAGTTAGAACGCCTTCGTAGCAAGAGTAGGCGGCAGCAAATATCACGCGACCCTTGAAACAGTCAACCCATAACTCAATGCAAGCATGCGTAATGATCGCGCGTTAGGTGAAGGGCTAGCAACATCCTCTCCCAGAAACGATCGCAGTTCCATGGCATCGTTCGTTGTCCGTTTTCAGTGTCTGTGCGCACCATAGGCATCACCATCACACAGAACGAGAACCAAGGATGCTTATCTGCCTCGCAGAACTTTTCCTATTGCGTTACGATGAGAAGAATCCCAATTACGGCAAGCGCAAACCCGATCACATAACGCAAATTCACAGGTTCACGGAATACAAGTATTCCAAGGATAGCCGCGAGCATGATTCCGCCGAGACGAATGACCGGAATACCGATCGAAAGATTCACTCCAGACGTGAAGACAGTAAAAAGCAGTAATACTAACGTACTGAACGCAACACCTGTAGCGATAGACCATGCCAGACCCCACCTCGTCATAAACAGAGGTTCTCGTGACCGCGACCAAAAGACCCAGGCCAACGCAACACCCGACGCCGTCAGGGCATAAATCAAAGTCCCTAAACTGGGGCTAATCTTACCTGAGGCTTCCTTAACTGAGAAATCCGCCATTGCTAAAACACCCATAGATAGAATCAAGAGCAAAAGAGTTGGCGAAGTGATCATTTTCCCACGCATACTCGTGCTAGGCAACCGCTCTGATTTGTAGATTGCTGAGTCTAGCTATGTTTTTTGTTAAATGTAATGTGGGGGAAGAGAAAGTACTCACCATCTTCTATAATGATTGTTTGGAAGAAACCTGAAGTTGCAGTATTCCATAATTATTTTACACGTGCATATCCGCACAATAATTTGTTCATCTAGCGCACAGTCCTAGACTGCTGTCATCATGGCTACAGATTTGCCAACATCGGCTGTATTCGCCCGTCCACCAACCTCGATTGGTAATCGTGCAGGTTCTGATGCTAGCAGTTTGTCAATTGCGGATTCGATGCATGCGGACGCTTCATTCAGTTTAGAATCTTCATAGGTTGTTCCAAGGTACTCCAACATCAAAGCTGCGGCGCGAATCTGTCCAATGGGATTCGCAATTCCTTTCCCAGCAATGTCAGGCGCGCATCCATGAGTTGGTTCGAAATATGCGCGTTTCGTCTCGTAATTGATATTCGTGCCAGGTGTCATACCCAACCCGCCTGCTACTTGGCCCACGAGATCGCTTAATAGATCTGCAATAAGATTCTCTGAGGCTATAACGTCGAAATTTTCCGGATCTCTTACGAGTCTAGCGCATAGTGCATCGGCGTACAAGTGTTGGAATGTCACGTTTGGGTAGAGTGGGACGGTTTCTTCAAATATCTTGAGATACATTCCATGGGTATTTCTGAAAATATTTGCTTTCGTGGCTAGGGTAAGTTTTCGTTTTCCTGTCTTGCTTGTTCTCCGTTTCATTGCATAGTTGAACGCGAAGTTAGCCAAACGTTTAGCGCCCTTTTCTGTAAAGACTCCGGCTGAGGTCCAAACACCCGGTTCAACTTGGCTTTCTAATGCTCGATAGAATCCTTCGGAATTCTCACGAATTACGACAATATCAATATCCGGACGTAAAGCGGGTGGACAGATTGAAGGATACGACCGAGCTGGACGGAGATTCGCATAGAGATCAAATCCAAATCTTAAGGCTACGTTTATGTCCATAACGGTTTCACCAACCGGCCCCTTCAGACAAGCGTCTGAAGTTGCAAACGCTTCCAAACTTGACTTGGGAAGAGCGAACCCAAATTTCCTAAGTGCCAAGTCGCCAGCTGGCACTTCTATATAATCGAGAACTACGTTGAACCTGCTACACACCGCGTTCAACACGAGCATCGTCGCGTCAAATATTTCTGGGCCAACACCATCTCCACGCATCAAACAGATCTTGTAAGCTTTCTTCGGCAAACTGATCTACGTTCTAGTTGTTATCCTCTCTCTATTTTAATGAAGCACACAGGATCGGTCAAGCGATTAATAGTCAAACGGCAGCAAGATAAGTCAGACCACAGGAAGACCTTCATGCATAATCGAGGTAAAGAAACATGCAATCGCTTAGCCTAGCGAAATTTTCAACATGGACGAGTGCGTGAAGTCGGGGAAGGCTTCGAAGGCGGTAAGCTTCTGAGCCTTCTGAGATGCCTAGAGTGTGGTTTTCTCTCGCGTGAATATTTGTCAGCACTCTAACTGCGAATGGTAATTAGGGCCTTTTCTTTTATGTGACCAACTCAATACATGCTTCGACACAGTCAAGGATGCTGAAATCTTTGCAATATGTTAACTTGGGTAGATCTGGTGTCAAGGTATCGAGGCTCTGTCTCGGTTGCATGTCGTTTGGTAATGCTGCAAGGTGGATGATTGAACTTGATGAATCGCGGAAGGTGATCAAGAAGGCTATTGATTTGGGGATAAACTTCTTCGATACAGCTAACGTTTACTCGAACGGTCGGTCGGAGGAGATTACAGGCCAATGCCTCAAGGCTTATCGTGACGACATGATTGTCGCGACTAAGGTATGCGGCGCTATGGGTGATGGTCCGAATGATTCTGGGCTGTCTCGTCGCCATATTATCGCGCAGGTTAAGGCATCCTTGGCCCGTTTAGGGATGGATTACGTGGATCTTTACCAAATTCATAGTTGGGACTATGAGACGCCGATTGAAGAGACGTTGCGTGCATTGAATGATGTCGTGCGTGCAGGCATGGTGCGTTATATTGGCGCGTCAAATACGTATGCCTGGCTATTTTTGAAGGCGCTTAATACTAGCGATCGGTTGGGTTTGGAGAGATTCGTTAGCATGCAAGACCACTACAACCTAGCCTATCGTGAAGAGGAACGTGAGATGATACCATTATGCAGAGAAGAAGGCATAGCTCTAATCCCCTACAGTCCATTGGCTCGTGGGTTCCTAACTGGAAAGTACAAACGCGGAATAACCTCCAATGCGCCACGTTACCAGGATGACTTCAGGCTTGGCGCACGATATTTCAAACCTGAAGACTTTGACGTGGCAGAGACGGTTGAAGCAATGGCGAAAGAGAAGGGCGTAAAACCTGCGCAGATAGCCCTCGCTTGGATGCTTCATAAACCGTACGTAACGGCGCCGATCATCGGAGTAGCAAAAATTGAACAGCTCGAAGATGCAGTGAATGCTCTAGACATAAAGCTAGACACGAAAGAGATGGAACGACTGGAACAATACTACAAACCCCATCCTGCTGGAGTATGGTGACAACGTGAGATGAGGGAAGACCAAGCAGTTCCCGTACAAGAACGTGCGCAGGTCAACCTTCGGAAGGGTATAATATAGCCCGAGACCAACACATTTCAGGCCTGTACTTTGACCGATATTACGCCGGAACAAATTCTTCAGCTTCATAAGAGTATAAGAAGAGTTGCTCTCTCCACCGAGAGAGGCGAAGTAATCTTCCTCCAAGCGCGCGAAGGTCTCAGGACCTTCGCTCCTAATGATGTGACGAGAGCATTCATGGAGATCAATCCCCTTCTGATAGTAAGCGCCTGCCAACGACAGACCGAATGGTGGGGTTCGGTTGAAAACGTGCAAGTGCAATTTGACAAAGTCAACATGCTTATCATAAGATCGAAAGATGGAAAACAGATACTTACGCTAACCATGAATAAAGACGCAGCAACAATAGAAGAAATTGCAGGAATCGTCCGCTCGATTAAGTCTTTGCTGAATCAACCATAAGTAGACGTATCACGCGACGGCAGAAGACGCATTTCTGCCCAGTCTAATAATTGATTCCAATCTCAACTCCTTACCGCCCGCTTACACTAGTCTTAGACGGGCCGCATCGTAATCAATCTAGTATGCCCGCGCCTATGGGTGTTTGAATACTAAACCTGCGTATTCTAGGATGTCTTCATGTGATCTTGCGATCTCGTTTCTTTTTGCATAGTCCAGATTGACAAAGGCTAGCTTAGACCATGCAAATGGTTTGGGGATTTGATCTTCGGAGATTTTCGCTTTGAATATGAATTCAACGTCCCAGTGACGTGGTAAGCCAGGAAACCTCTTGGGAGTGTAGGTTTCGGATACAACTTCAGGTCCACTCAACTTCAAATCTTTCTCGATTTGTTCTCTCAGGATTCTCTTAGCAGCTTCCTTTGGTGACTCGTACACTAAGAGATGCGACGAGGGGAGCATCCAACCTTTACTGTGAACCTCAACCCTTGAAGGGTCCAAGGCTCCAATGTGGTCCCAGGGCGCTTTCGTGTTAAGGCGTCCCATCAGTACACTATTCGGATCCCG
>CAYWMG010000162.1:0-2508 GCA_964459245.1 uncultured Candidatus Bathyarchaeia archaeon | reverse complement strand
GAAACCGTTCGACAATGTTCTAGTGAGGAGATCAATTGCTGCAGCAATTGATAGATCGCTCATAACCAACACCGTCTTCCTGGGACTATACAGTAATCTATACAGCATGATTCCGGCGGGGATGTCGTACCATCAGGATTCGTTCAAGATCTACGGTGATGCCAATATTACCTATGCCCAGTCTCTTCTTACAAAGGCTGGCTATTCTACATCGAATCCGTTGAAGTTCACCCTCACCTACCCTACTGGACACTACGAATCAACAGACGGCATCGCGTCCTCTCTTAAGCAATCACTGGAAAAGACGGGTATGATTCAAGTTACGCTGGCAAATCAACCCTGGGCTACGTATAAGGCTAGCACAGTGGCCGATCAATTGCAGGTATACATCTACGGCTGGTATCCAGACTACATAGATCCTTACGACTACACGTATCCGTTCCTACCGCCTGACGGAGTCGGATTCTTACACGCCAACTACGTCAGTCCACAAATGAATCAGCTACTCAGCACAGTAATCAAGACAAGCGATCCCTCAGCACTATCTGCGACGTACGGTCAAATACAACAACTGATTGCCACTGACGCGCCAATGGTCCCACTGTTCCAAGGAACAACTACTTGCGTAAGCAATCTGAAAGTTGGCGGGATCGTCTTAGACCCTACCATAATCTTCAGGTATTACTTGCTCTGGGAAACTACATAAAATCCGACCGAGAGTCTGGCCGGGTCACTCAACTCGGTCAAACCCTCATTTCTTTTTGTGGGCTTAAGAAATTAAGTCATAACGAGGATTCTACTCACGACTCCAATGGTTATGACCCTGCTGTCAATTGTTTTCCTAGTAATGCGAGTATTGCCTGGAACTCTAGCCCCGTTGAGTCGACGCGTGCACGCAGAAATGTGACCTGTCTCTCCCCAGAACTGCTCAGTTCAACATTTGCGGAGCTGGCCTATTTGATTACCGTGAGTTCCTTGTGAAAGTTAGTGAGAGGCAAACCTCCTTTATCGGTTACCATGACCACATCCTCAACTCGGCATCCATAGCTGTTGGGCAGTCGTATGCTTGGCTCCACAGTGAAGACCATGTTGGAACTCAGCCTCGTCTCATCAGGCGGGTACAGAAATGGGGGTTCATGAACAGTCACGCCGATTCCATGTCCGAGGCGGTGAGTGAAGCATTGCCCATAACCTGCCTTCTCAATTACTACGCGGGCCACGCGATCCAACTGGGCAGCGGTGATTGTTCCGCTGACCATGGCTCTTATCGCAGACGCTTGGGCCGTCGTGAGCAGGTCATAGATCTTTCGAACTTCTGCGGGCGGTTCACCTACGAAGGCGGTTCGTCCGAAGTCTGAACAGTAACCATCGTAGCAGGCACCAAAGTCAAACCAGATCGAGTGCCCTCTCTTCAACTGCTTGGCCGAAGCATTCCGAAAATGAGCTGGAAAACCTTCACCTGGTTTTGTGAACCTAACTGCCGTAGGGAAGGATGGGAATTCCGCCCCGTACTTAGCGAACAGGTGATCGATCTCGCATGCCACGTCGTACTCGGTCACTCCTTCGTCGAGGAACCCTAACACCTCACTGTAAACCCTGTCCGTGACTTCCGCTGCTTTTCTCATAGCTGCAATCTCGTTAGGATCCTTGATCATTCTCATGGGGGAGATGATCTCCGATGCTAATGAGAACTTGCTGCTGTGTGACGCAAGCTGAAACTCTAATTCGCTCCGCACCCAAGTACGATCATCTAACGAGATGCCCTTACCGTCAAGATGAAACTGCTTCATCACTTCGAGCAACACTTCAGTAGGCTTCTCGCTCTCATCGATAATTCTCACCCCATCTATCCAGGGCTTATTGGCAGCTTCGATTTGAAAGAAGCCGGCCCCCATTCGAGGTGCGACCAAAGTAAGGCCATCCTCGGCTCCAATGTAAGCACCGCACAGATAGTTGCCATAGGAGTTCTCGTCGGTCGTACGGGGTGTCTGACGACTGATGCCGGCTAAATACCAAAGATTAGCATCATACCTAAGAAACATCATACCAATGTTCCTCTTCTTCATCTCGTCTCGGGCTCGCCCAAGACGGCGCCTATAGTCCATCATACTTGATCAGAATGTCTTCAACGATATTCAAGGTTAACTAGCCTCCGTCCACAACCGAAGAACGCCTACTCAAATCGGCACAGTTAGACCGTTAACTCTCATCAACCGAATTTTTATGACTCTAAAAATTGATCCATCACTCGTCAACCTCTAACAGCTTTTTTAACCAACCAACCCCCTCTTATCGGTGCATAAAATTTGGAGAAAATGACAAATGTCAAGTGAAAAACCAAAGGGAAAAACGAGCACATACATCGCAGCCGTAATTCTAATCGTAATAATCCTCGCAGGTGCCGGATACTACTACTACAGCAAGCCAATCACGATGACGCAAACTACTACTAAACCACTTTACAAGGATACAATCGTGGTCGGGACGACGGACTCAGTGGCGTCAACT
>CAYWMG010000161.1:0-3050 GCA_964459245.1 uncultured Candidatus Bathyarchaeia archaeon | reverse complement strand
TTTGTGATCGGTCTAGATAAGAACGTTCAACAACTGGCGGATCTCAACGCCGCAATGAGGCGTATCGGTGAATCATGCAACCTCGTCGCGGCAGACGTCTCTAAGCTTCCGTTTCGAAACTCCTCGTTCGAAGCCTTATACTGCATGGAAGTCATCAACATGCTTGACAACGACGAGAACACGTTAACGGAATTTGCCCGGATTCTCAAGCGAGGCGGAACGTGCACCATATCAGTTCCGTATGAAGGGTACCCTGCTATCTACGATCCAGTTAACAGACTTTTAATGAAAATGGGGCTGAACCATATTCAACTAGGAATTTGGACACCCGGAGTTAAGCGGCTGTACAGACCATCCGAATTATCACTAAAACTACGATCATTAGACGTTAACCCCGTCACCATTCACTACATAGGCAAGTGGCTCATCCCCGTTCTAGAGAACTACCTCGCCCTACTGCTCTACTACAAGATCTTCTCAATCCACGTCCGCATCAGCCCCAAGAAGCAGGAGATCAACCCAGCAATCTTCAATGCCGTCTCAAAACTTTTAGACCTGGTCATCAAACTTGATCAAGCCCCTAACATGTATGGGACACATTTCATTATCAAAGCCAAAAAATCTTGAACCATGAGGCTTGAGTATCAATGCAAATTGACCCTCAGAAGATAAGTGCATTTCTAAATAGTCTGTCGTTAGAAGAACCAGATAAGCAGTATATTCAGTTCCACATTAACCGCTACAGGGAGACGCTGTCCATTATTCCCGTCTCCTCGATAGCATTCAATGTTCTTGACATAGGAGCATTCCGCGGGCACCTCTCAATCCTGGTCAAGAAATTCTTCAACTGCAAAGTCCATGCATTGGACGTGAATGCTTCGATGCGTCAACGTCTTGCAGCCGAAGGAATAGAACTGAAAACTTGCGACATTTCCAGAGAACCGCTTCCCTATGATGCTGAAACTTTTGATGTGGTACTCTTCTGTGAAACCTTAGAACATTTGACAATTTCACCATACATCGCCCTAACTGAGGTGCGGCGCGTCCTGAAGGAAAATGGAGTTCTTGTGTTGTCTACACCTAACATAGCTGCTCTCGTAAAGAGATTACAACTATTGATCGGCAGAAGCCCACTTCACCCTTTCACCGATTCCCAGAACCACGCCACACACTTCAACGAGTTCGGCTATGACCACGTTCATGAATATACGAAAAACGAAATAAGATCTGTCCTGGAACGCGCCAATTTCACGATTGAGAAGTTATACCTAAGCGATTGTTGGGAGAAAACTTTCAGCAACATGAACCCCGCCCGTTTAGTATACAAATTACTGATGAAAGTGGTTCCATCACTCCGCGGATGCATAATTGCCCGTGCGAGGAAATGCACCTCGAATGGACGCAGTACTCTTCAGTCTCTAACCGACTGAAATGGTTACATTCGCAAATGAGATAGGCAGGCAATAGAAATTAAGCCGCCCTTGCGGAAGAGCCACTGTTCAACGATGCCCATAATTTACGTATATTTATGGTTCGATATTGAGGATTACATAACCAAAGAATCCGATGACCTTCCGCTCATCGCCCTTAACATCCTGGAAAGATATGGCGTGCCTGCTACGTGTAAGTTGGTGGCCGAGAAGGTTCGAGTTCTCGAAGAGAACGGCAGGACGGACGTGATATCAACCATTAGCCGTTTTGACGTTGGATTCCACATGAATACGCATAGCCAGCATCCCACCTTGTATGAGTACCTTGCCAACCTTGACGTGTTATCTGGAGCGGAGGAGTTCATTACCCGCGAAAGGGTTGGGGTTGAAAAAATTAAGCAGACTTTCTCCAGAACACCTTCATGCTTCGGACATGGCGGCCCAACGTGGGCTCCCCACGTCTACCCAGCGCTTGCCAAGTTGGGGATTCCAATGTACCTTGACGAGACCCCGATCTTGAACGTTGAGAATCAACCATACTGGTACTGCGGCGTCCTCAACCTGAATGGGGCTAACGAGAATTGTATCCGGTTTGATCATACCTTCGAGAAGGAAGACGGGTTACGTGTTCTGAAGAGAAAATTCAAGAAAACCCACGATAGACTTCAGAAGAGAGGGGGAGCCATCAGCGTCCTCTACCATCTTCACACAATCATAAACGCGAAATATTGGGATAGACTCAATTTTGCAAACGGGAAGAATATCCCCCGCTCGGAGTATAAGCGGCCTCCAGCACAACCAGAAGAGATCACTCGACGTGCGTGGAAGAATTATGAAGAGTTTGTTCGCTACATGCACAGTTTCAAGGATGTTAAGTTCATCACCGCAACGGACACTCTAAAAATATACCGCCGAATACACCTCAGATTAAACCATGGGCGGCTGCTCCAAGTAGCGAGGCACTTCCGCAATTCAAGCAATTACATGAAGTTGGGGAAGGCGTACGTGTCTCCAGCAGAAGCATTCTACGCCGTGACAAGAGCGATCGCTAACCATAATGAGATCATGCCTGAAGGGTTAGAAGTGAAGGAACCACTCGGCCCCATGGCTTCATCTCGAAGCATCGGAAAGAAAAGGTTGAAGACCATAGACTTTGTTAAAGCCGCGCGAACCACGCTGGAATGGATGAATAGCGAGAACTGTCTACCGGTCAGCGTTACCGTTGGCAATTATGCCCAACTGAACCCACACGACTTCCTCTCCACCGCGTGCAGTTTGCTTCTCAGTCTCCATAGACGAAGATCAATCCCGGAAGAGATTGTCAGATCAACCGCCAAACCACCAAACCTGAAGTACATCTTGCCGTCAAAATTCAGAAGAGCTTGCAGATGGGTTGTCCTGCCAAACGGGTTCAAAGCTCCGAAAATCTTGGAGCAGATTAGGCTTCAGGCATGGACGCTGAAGCCAGCAACTCCCAGTTGAACCAAAAACCCTCGAATCATAGATAGGGCAGCGGAAGACCTTGGAAAAGACGCCCTTACCAGGTCTCAAACGGCGTTAAGAAATACTTTCACAGGCGCAAGCATAAGCGCATCAATTCGCTTGCGCGAGCGTGTTGAG
>CAYWMG010000160.1:0-2946 GCA_964459245.1 uncultured Candidatus Bathyarchaeia archaeon | reverse complement strand
ACGCAGCTTCCGAACCCTAAACATTTGTCTCCGTCCACCACAACTTTCAATCCTCCCTCTGGCTCGGATGTGCTTTTTCGTTCTGAAGGCATCTTGACTCCTAGACCTTCAAAGATGCGGGTGAGAGCGTTACTTACGTCGATCTTAGTGATCTCGCCGTTCTTCGCGTAGGAGATGGAGACGTCTTCATCCAATGACCTAGCTTTCGCTTCTTCGCCTTCTTTGATAATCATCTGCAACTTGTCGGTTCGCTTGTCGTACCTCATTCTCAATCTTATGCACCGCCATCTGTTCGGGAGGCTAAGTATTCTTGCCCATTTAGTAACACTACTGGTAAAAGGGTTAAACCTTGCGAATTGCTGAAGAGGGATGGTTCAAACAAATTCATCTATATCCAATCAACCTCACCTGGTGGGATCAATGTCTTCAAAACATCTTGACGTTCTAGTTGTTGGAGCAGGCGTTATTGGGCTCTCGGCAGCCTATCACATCAAGGAAGCTAATCCGAATCTTTCGGTTCTTGTAATTGATAGAAGGTCTTCACCCGCACAGGGTGATACTGCGAAGAGTATGGCTGGTGTACGCGACACATTCACATCCGAAGTGAACCGACTCCTGGCAAGAAGCAGTATAGACTTCTACAAACATGTTCAGGCCGAAGTAGGCTTCAACCTGAACCTTGAGCTGGTTGGATATCTCTGGCTATTGACAGAATCCGAGTTTAGAGAGTTTGAGTCCATTAAGCCGATGATGGAGCAGGAAAGGGTGCGGTTGAGGATTCTTGAACGTGATGACCTCGCCCGACTGCTCCCCGACCTTACGTTGGATCCTTCTTCTCAGCAGAGCGAACTAGTAGGGTTGGAGAGCATCCACAAGGCTATTCATGGATTGGATTGCGGCACCATAGCTCCAGACTTGGTAGCAAAATATTTCGAGAATCAGTACCGGAAGCTTGGCGGAGAATTCCAGTTCGGCGTTGAAGCTAAAGCTCTGCGTCTGGTGGCCAAGAACAGCCTCGACCTTCCAGGCGAACCCTTCCTTTGGCAGGACAAACGCATCGCAGGCGTAGAAACCAATCAAGGACCAATCTTAGCTGATACAACGGTCTTTGCGGGAGGAGCGCGCACTCCCATGCTCTTCGACCCAATGGGTATAGATTGCTACATAAAACCAAAGAAGAGGCAGGTATTCCAATTTCGCAGCAACAACCTTGACAGACTATTGAACTCTAAAGGGTTCAACGAACAGAATACGATTCCGTTCACAATTCTGCCAAAGGGAACCTGCATCAAACCGGTCAAGGGAGAAAGGGGCTTCTGGGTCACCGCATCCGACGACATAGGCAGAGCCTTCTCCTTTGAAGAAGAACCCATAGCCGAAGAGGCTTACTTCACAATGAACATCTACCCAATCCTGAGCGAATACTTCCCATGCTTCACCAACCTACGCCCAACAAATTCATGGGCAGGCCTCTACGACATCAACTCTCTCGATGCAACACCAATCATAGAGAAGATCAACAGTTGCATCCTCACGACCGGGATGAGTGGAAGTGGGATAATGAAGGCAGACGCAGTAGGACGCATAACCGCCGCCTTATTGAACGATCAGGACAAGGCAGTTTTGTATGGTGGTCAATCTATCTCAACATCACGACTTGGACTTACGAACCGCAACGTTGGCAGAGAAGAATTCGTACTCTGAGCATACGCTGAGAAGAGATTTTAAGTTCTCAAGAGTTTGCCTACAGTTGAAGCCTCGGTGGCTCAGCCTGGCAGATGCCAATCTACAGGCACTGGAAAGCAGCCGCCTCGTAAAAAGTCCGAGACAGCGGCAGGTCGCGGGTTCAAACCCCGCCCGAGGCTCCATTTGGTCTTCCGTTCGTAATAGTAGGAGAGCACGTATTCCCTGTAGTACGTTTACCAGACACTTTATTACGTACGCCATAGCCGCGCTGAGAGTTGTGAGTTGAGTGTGAGTAACTCGACAGTTTCAAGGCGACGATTCATCAAGATTGCTGGCGCAGCGAGCGTGGTTCTCATCGCAGGTGGAGCAGTTGGATACTATGCTTTAACTAAGCCGGCAGCCACTCCTGTAATACAGCAAGTAACCAATACAGTAACGCGCCTCATCCGCGAATCATCCACCCAAAGTACCAAAGCGACTTTGCCACCTAATATTGGTCTTAGAATGCAGTACCAGGAGACCTCTGAATGGTGTTGGATTGCCGTTGCAACCAGCATCAACCACTTTTACAATCCCGCTAGCACTCTGACGCAGAGTGAAGTCATGACTATCGTTGGACAATCAATCAATAAGTGGCCTTCGACCACGATATGTTCTCCCACCTCAGCTGATCTACAGTCCAATCCCGAGTTGGCATCTGCATTGGCGGATCCGTACACGTTAGCCGCAAGGTACGTGCTTAACAAACCCAACCTTATGATACCGCAGGTTTGCGTTAAGACTGGCGGTGTCGCTGACGCACTTGACGTTCGCTGCAACCGCAACAGCGAAGCACTAGGAATAGACTATTCAAGAATGAGTGCGTCGAAAAAAGATGTTACCCTTCAGACGATCACTCAAGAGATGAAAGCGAGGCATCCGATTGCCGTGGACATTGCATGGAAGGGGGGAGGCCAGCATTGTATCACGATCGCCGGTGCAATGGACGACATCCTGCTGATATGCGACCCAATATTCGGTGATTCAGCCATACAATTCGAAGAGTTTCCAGCCGCTTACAGAGGAGGCGCTTCCTGGGTTGCCGGTTACCTGACGAAAGAGGGTTCCGATGGAGTGTCAGGCGAGAAGAGTTCGAGCTGTGTTCGTCACTAAGCCAAAGTAAGGATCCAATTAATCCCCCCTAACTTGACTATCGAGGAGTTCTAGTATGGTCTTTCTGGCTTCTCCGATAGTTAGAGGATATTCCTTCCTTGTTAGTAT
>CAYWMG010000159.1:0-3794 GCA_964459245.1 uncultured Candidatus Bathyarchaeia archaeon | reverse complement strand
TTTCTCCTCTCTCTTGGAATCCGTACAAATTTTGCCACCAGCTTATGATGAGAAAAAGAGAGTCTGTCAATGCTGTCTAGGTCTGTGAGCCAGCCCAAGGAGTGCAAGTCGGCAAGATAGGGGGCGCAGCCAACATGATAGATCGCGTCTTGGTGTGCATGCACGAGCTTGGAGTAGTTATCTAATTTTCCTGAACAAAGTTGGAAATCGTTAAAGTTATTCTTTCGAAGGCCGTCGACCTGCCACAAAGGCCTGAATGTCGATCCGTAACGTCTAGAGAGATCTTTAAGGGTAAAAATAGTGACTTTGGAGTCTATCCCCATAACCTAGAGCCTTCCAGAGAACTATGTATGATGAGGATTGAGCGAGTTCGCTTCAAATGGGAAGATGTGTTGTATAGTTTCTTCTGCTTGCTGAAGTTCCTTCAAGTTGTTCACTGTGGCCCAGAATCCGTTGTGTCTATAAGCTTGTAGTTTTCCCATTCTAGACAATGTTGGAAAAGTTGTTCTTTCAATATCTCCTTTAGGAGGGATATATTGGAGAATCTGCCTTCGAAAGACATAAACGCCCATACTGACGAAAACTCCAGGGATGCTTATTTTTTCATCAAAGCCGGTAATATGATCCTCTGAGTCTAACCTCACCACTCCAAATGGGCTTCTGAGCGCGCTTATGCTAACGGTCGCCAACGCTCCTGACTGGAGGTGAATTTTGATGAGGCTGTCGAGTTTTATATCTGTAAGTTCATCTCCATTCATTGCCAAGAAGACATCATCACTCACGTGGCGCTCAATGGCAAGACGGAACCCCTCTGCGGTCCCACCTTCTACGCTGTGATTGCTGTACTTTATTTGAACGCCGAGCTGCTCTCCATCCTTAAAGCGATCGATGATTTTTTCCTTTTCAAATGCTACTCCTATGACGATATTACTTACACCGTTTCTGGCTAACCAACGAATGATCCATTCGAGGAGTGGCCTGGATTGAATGCTGACCAATGCTTTGGGGGTGCTCTCTGTAACGGGTAGAAGCCTCGTTCCTCTTCCCCCCGCCATGATCACAGCGGTAGATACGTGAGACACACATTTCTCCTCCGAAACATGCCAATCACATTTGCACTGACAATTATCTATTCCCATTCTGGGTTTTGAAAGCAACGTATTGGCAACAAAACGCGATTGTCGTATTTCTCCAAAGGCTCATTGGATGGCCAAGCTACCTTCGACCATATTTCAATGAATCTCAATTAAGTTTGGCGAGAGCGACGCCCAAATGACTACTAGCAATTAATCGGATGGCATTTATACATTAGCTAACCGACCTCATTACAGTGGGCATAGATATGAGGAGAATATGAGTGAGAATCCGGTTTGAGAGTGATTAGATTTGCGCGTCGCGATTTTTGCGAAATGGATGTATCTAATGGGAGGTGGCGAAAGGGTTGTGACAGTCGTCATTGAAGTCCTGAACCGGTTAGGATTTGATGTCACTGTCTATAGCGAAAAGAAATTCTCTCCTGAACAGGTCAAAATGGCATTTAACAGAGACGTGGAAATCTGCGAAGTTAAAGCGCCACAACAGATTGATGTCTACCGATTCCCAGTCTACTTGAGAACTTATGCGTCATTGTTGAACGAGTTTCTTCTGCGACGGATCGACCACGAGGAGCTCTTCATTGACATGTCAGGAGGAGCTTTCCCGGCATATTCGAGAATCCCTGATATATCATACGTTGCTCCGCCCCCGAGTTACTATCAATTGTTCCATGAGTTTTGCTCTGGTAGCATAATGAGACGCCTCTACCTTAGACCCTATGTGGATATTGTACGTTGGCTCCTTTCTCGCTTGAGCAATATCCCAATAGTCTATTGCCTCAGCGGGTACACTCAGGCAATGTTACCTCTGCTTGGGATACCCCCCCAGGTTGAGACTAGAGTGCTTTATCCACCCACGAATATCGCTGAATGGAAGCCGAAAAAAGAATCGGCTAGGGAAGGGGTAATTAGTGTGGCTCGGTTCGCTTCACGCAAGAGACATGACTGGCAGGTTGCCATCATGAATGGAATAACGGAAGAGTTACTTATGGTTGGTAGCGCTTCCGACCAAGAAGAACAAAACGTCTTACAAAACATTAGACAAATCGCTCCTTCTAATGTTAAGATATCTCTCTCTCGATTGTACACAATCAAGGAATCTCTGTGGAAGAGCAAGGTCTTCTTGCACACGGCAGACTGCGAACATTTTGGGATAAGTATCGTTGAGGCTATTGCCGCAGGATGTGTTCCCTTGGTTCACGACTCTGGCGGCACGAAAGAAATAGTTCCGATATCAGAGCTGCGATTTCAGACTGTTAACGAGGCAAGGATCAAGTTGAAAAAAGCTTTGAATGGGAAGTTCGATCACCATCTGGAATACCTACAGAAACATATTCAACAATTCGACGAAAAGGTATTCCAACACATTTTTTCAAAAGCAATTGAGGAAGTAACTAAATGAACGAGCAGAACATGGTCGCGTAGACTTGTCTGTAGGGATGCCAACGAACCGAGGAACTTATCTTGATCTCAGAGTGTTCACCTCCAACGCAGCTTCCGACAAAAAGGATTGTGACTATTGATTCATGAAATAATGAAATGCAGAGTGTGTTCAAGCAATAAGCTATCCAACATACTCGACCTAGGAGAGCAGTACATCATAGATTTCCCAGCGAATAAACAAGGCATAAAGGGTCCGCTTCTCCTCGTACTCTGCGAAGACTGTGGCCTCGTACAATTGAAGCACACCGTATCACGAGACAAATTATACGCACGATATTGGTATAGATCAGGTACAAGCCCAATGATGGTTCGTGCCCTTGCCGACGTGGTGAGATCAGCAGAAAAATTCGTTAAATTGAAGTCCGGCGACATCGTTGTTGACATAGGAGCAAATGATGGGACACTTCTTCAGCAATACACTATTCCGGGAATCAACCGGATCGGATTCGAGCCAGCAGCCAACCTGATCCCGAAAACCTCCAAAATCACCTATATCAACAATTACTTCAACTCAGAAGACTTCCTTGCAAGATATCCGGAAAGCAGAGCCCGAATAATTACAGCAGTCGCCATGTTCTATGATTTGGATGAGCCCAATAAATTCGTAGCTGATGTCAAACGCATATTGGACGATAATGGATTATTCATCATCCAAATGAATTACCTAGGGACAATGATCGAACTCAACACTTTTGACAATATTTGCCATGAACATTTGGAGTATTATTCTCTCGGATCACTCTCACATCTTCTTTCAGAACATGGTTTCGAAATCTTTCACGTCGAGATCAACGATGTGAATGGAGGCAGCTTTCGAACGTATATCCGCAAGAAAGGAAGCAGCGTTGGTAGTCAGATATCACACGCGGTTGCTAAGATGCTAGAAGAGGAAAAGAGAGCAGGACTGGATAGCAAGAAGGCATATTTGGAATTTGGTAAACGCGTCTCCAGTATAGGCCACACACTTGCAGAATTCATTAAGAAAGAGGTAAAATCAGGAAAGAAGGTATACGTGAACGGTGCTTCCACGAGAGGAAACACCATACTTCAATACGCAGGACTAGACAGCGAGGTCATTCCATATGCAGCTGATCTTAACCCATCTAAATTCGGTCGGATGATGGTTGGCACCTGGATACCGATAATCTCGAAGGAGAAGGCAAGAGCAGAAAGACCTGACTATTACTTAATTTTGCCTTATGGCTTTCTCGACGAAATAAAGCAGGAGGAGAAGGAATATTTGGAAAACGGAGGCAA
>CAYWMG010000158.1:0-5966 GCA_964459245.1 uncultured Candidatus Bathyarchaeia archaeon | reverse complement strand
GATCTGCCCGCGATAATGGCAAACCAATGCCTGTTCCTCAATCCTGAATCCTAAGCTCGACTGGATAGATTAGAAGTCCTAATATTCACTTGAGGTTTTGCATGCTGCAAAACCGTAATCCGACTCCTACAAAGTAAAGTCGAAAACTGCGCGAAAAAAAGTCTTATTCGTCTTTAATCGAATTATAGTGGTAACGATAGAATTATAGGACAACCATACTGATCTTCCCTTACATGAGCACGTTACGTACTTCGCTGGCTGAAATAGTTGGCAGCGAGAACATAACTAACAGTATCGAGCCGCCAGACTCTTGTAGTGACGTTTACCTTTTCGGGGGCGAGTTGCACAAACCAAGCCTGGTTGTTTGGCCGTCCACAGGGGTAGAAGTCATATCGATAGTAAAACTCGCGAATCGTGAGGGAATACCGCTTGTTCCGTGGGGCGGCGGTAGCGACCTGTATGCTGGAGGTATCGTAGCTCCTGAAGGTTCAATTATAATCTGCATGCAGCGAATGAATAGAATTCGAAATATCGACACGGACTTTCAAACTGCACGAGTAGAGGCTGGAATCAGTATTCATGAATTGAATAAACAACTTGCCAAGAGGAAACTCTGGTGGCCTCATGACCCAACGAGTAGAGCGCACGCCACGGTGGGAGGTTCCTTATCGACGAATGCTCTCGGAACACACTTTGCCAAATTCGGCTCCGCCGGCGATATGGTTCGAGCGTTGAAGGTAGTGCTTCCTAATGGTGAGATCGCGGAGGTCGGAGGCAACGTGAAGCACTCGTTGGTGGGATACAACCTGGTACCAATCTTTACTGGTGCAGAAGGAACCCTTGGCCTAATTATTGAGGCCAATCTGAAGCTGGAACCACTTCCCGAATCACGCGTCTACGCAATCGCAAAGTTCAGCAACATTGGGATGGCAACATCCGCCTGTAATCGAATCTTAACGTCGCAGTTAAGACCTGAAACGTTGCTACTGGAGGATAGCATGAGGTTCTACAGCACCATAGCACCCGAGACTGAAGAGCAGGCTAATAGAGTGAGATCGTTAGTATCTGCTTCAGAAATTCTTGTCATCGTCTCATTCTCAGGCTCCCGCCAAGAGATTGAAACGTGTTTAGATCAATCTAAGATGATACTCAAACAAGGACAAGGCGTCTTGATTGACCAAGACGTGGCCGATGCTTGGTGGTACGGGAAAACCACCCGAGTTGGCCTCATGTCAGAATCACAAAGAAAACAGCTTGGAACACAGAGATACGGTGAAGTGGACTTCTGTCTCCAAATAGCCGCTCTCCAGACTGTTTATGAACAGTTGATCGACCTGTACGCCAAACACACTCTGCTTCCTCAGGGCGTGCGCGTCTACTTCCGGCAAAACGGCGACGTCCCAGCAACGGTCGTCGTTCTCTTCGACCAATCAAGCGAAGAACAGAAGTCGAAGTATCGGATGTGGATTAGCGAAGTATCTCAGCTTGCCTTAAGCTACGGAGGAACAATGAGCGGTTGCACTGGGACCGGCTTGAAACAGGCAGCGCTCGTCGAGCATGAACTTAAAGATGGCATCTCATTAAATCGCGCGATCAAACGAGCACTTGATCCGAATAACATAATGAACCCGGGGAAGAAATTCCCTCTTTAGCAGACACAAAGCATAGGTTCCTTAGGTGAGTCGTAAATATGCTTAAGACCGACGCCGATCTCTACGGAAATTCTCTGGCGAATAACCTAGATGAAGAAACTGAACAAGAATAGGCCTCTGACCACGAACGAAATGGAAAGAGCCCGAGCACTTCACGAAAGAGCTTCAATAATAGACGCTCTTACTTACATCCCCATAGTGAGTGATCCTGCTCATTTTTCTAGAATGATAAGCGCAGGAATTTCTGGAGTACACGTCAGCATACCAGATTCATACGATACTCATCGAGAATGCATGAGAAAGATTGCTGGATGGTACGCCGCCTTCGATTCGATCGATAACATCCTGATGGTCAAATCGGCCGACGATATCAGCAGGGCTAAGCAGGAAAAGAAAGTTGCTATTATCATGGGGTCACAGACGGCTGAGATACTCGATGGCGATCTTGGGATGCTATCGATTTATGATAAACTCGGCCTCAAGATACTGCAGATTGCGCATTATAAACAGAACCTGTTAGGGGCGGGTTGTTTCGAAAGCAAGGATCACGGTTTAACAGATTTCGGGGTGAAAGTTGTCGAGGAGATGAATCGATTAAGAATGCTCATCGATATATCCCATTGTGGCGAGCAGACATCCAGCGAAGTAATTGAAGTCTCGAAATATCCAGTTGCGGCGACACACGCCAACCCGCGTAAAATCGCCAACCATTTTCGAAATAAATCGGACGACCAGATTAAAGCATTGGCCGAGAAGAGAGGAGTAATCGGAATGAATGCGTGGTCACGTGTCGCGGCCGAGGGAAATGAACAACCCTCACTGGACAGGTTTATGGAAATATTAGAATACACAATAAACCTAGTAGGATCAGATCACGTCGCCCTAGGCCTAGATTTCACGCCCATGTGGACCGAAAGTGAATACGCGGTCTTTCGCTCAAAGTTTCCAGCGTTATGCGACCCATTCACGTTCGAGACGAGATACGTCAAGGGATTGAGCGATCATACGGGAATCTTCGAAGTCACTAAAGGATTAGTGGCTCTTGGCTATTCCGACCAGGAGATTCTCAAAATATTAGGAGGCAACTGGTTGACGTTGTTTCGTAATGTCTGGTGAGAGATCGAAAAAGAGTCTTGGTCATCAACTATTTGAGGAAGCAATACGCCATTCTCACGTGGAGATATTTTGAGGAGCACATTCCAAATCTGCCGTGGGCATGTCGCGGTAAGTCGAGAGCAAAAAATGTCTGTAGGAGGGGTTAAGAATTGGAAGATGCCGTAAGGATCGATGGGTTGTCCTTCACTTATCATACTGCAAAGGAGAAGGCGCTTGATAACATAGGCCTTCAGGTACGGAAGGGGGAGTTTCTAGTATTAACTGGCCCGACCGGAGCAGGCAAATCGACTCTATGTAAATGCATCAGCGGATTGATCCCCAATGTAATTGTCGGCACTCTTGAGGGGGACGTCGAAGTGGCTGGCATGTCCATAAAGGATCACAAAATTTACGAACTATCGAAAAAGGTTGGGTTAGTATTTGAGCATCCAGACGCCCAGCTTTTCGCACTGACCGTGGAAGACGAGATCGCCTTTGGTCCTGAAAACCTAGGTCTTCCAGTAGACGAGATAAATCGAAGAATCGACTGGGCATTCAAAGTTACAAGGCTGGAGAGGTACAGGAACAGCACACCGTTTAATCTCTCTGGCGGTGAGAAACAGTCTGTTGTAATTGCAGCTATATTGGCTATGCAGCCTGAAGTCCTGGTGCTTGATGAACCAACTTCACAGCTTGATCCTATCGGTACTAGCATAATCTTTGATGCTCTGAGAAATCTGAACAGAGAGCTAAAGATGACGGTGATTTTAGTCGAGCAAAAAATTGAGAAGGCTATCAGCATCGCCGATAGGCTCATCCTCATGGACAATGGAAGAATACTTCTGGACGGAAACATCAAGCAACTCGCGAACAAGAACTTCGACTTGTTAATGAGCAAAGGTGTTAACCTACCAATAGCCGAAGCCTTCCACAAGTTGAAGAATAAAGCCAATTTAGATTGCGAGATTCCAGTAACGTTGGACGAGGGTGCGAAGACGCTTAGTTCACTATTGAAGATGTGAATGGTATGAATAATGTAATCATCGAGTTGAAAGATGTCTCGCACGTTTACCCGTCGCGTACTTCACCCGTTATGGCGTTGAGAGGAATCAATCTGAACATTAGCCAGGGAGAGATCCTGGCCATAATTGGACAGAACGGTTCAGGGAAGACAACTTTGGCGAAACACCTATGCGGTATCTTGACGCCAACAGGGGGAACTGTATCTGTGTTTGGAATAGACACTAAGCGCAGTAATGCGAGCAAGATCTGTCAAAAGATCGGCTACGTTTTCCAGAACCCTGATCACATGTTATTCTCTGGAAGTATCTTGGAAGAGGTGAGCTTCGGGCCGAAAAATTTGGGGCTGCCGGAATCTGAAATCATGACCAGAACGGAGAGCGCTCTGAAGATGCTGGGAATATACGACAAGAAAGATGAATTTCCAAGGTTCTTACCGCTCATCGTAAGAGTGAAGTGCGCCATCGCCTCAGTACTGGCGTTGGATCCTCAAGTAATCATTTTTGATGAACCTACTACTGGTCAAGATCATAGGGGAGCCATCGAAATCCTAGAACTTGCCAGGAACCTGAACGAAGAGCAAGGTAAAACGATCATCTTCGTCACACATGACATGGACATAGTTGCAAAGTACGCTCATCGAGCTGTAGTGATGAGTCAAGGCCAGATTCTGCTCGAAGGGAAGCCGGATTATATTTTTGGAAAAACGGACATACTTGCGACAACATATCTGGAGCCTCCGTCGATAGTTAGGTTGACCCAAATGATGAAAGATGTACACTTTGAAAGAACGCCACTGACCGTCGATGAGTTCTGTGAGGAAGCGACGCGGCTCATACGAGACCGAAGTGGGCCATCAAAGCTATGACCAAGAGGACAACACATAGAACTAACGAGACGGCGTCTGACAAATGGGGTTTCAGGACTTTACGTTGAGTTCCAACCCTCTTGAAATCGAGTGCTCTGCTCTCCAAGGCCAGTGCGATGTCTTCAGAACGCATTATTGAGTTGACGAATACTGGCCCTAAGACTCGTAGAAAAGACTTGGCTCTTTTTATAATTCCTCCACCGGTCAGATTCAAGCCTCGTGAAATCTGTGCCTCGCTTACTGTCTTGAACTCGACCGATAGGACTGGAAGATACCGGAAAACGGCGGTTAGTAAGAAAGCCCAAGTGTAGGGGAAACGCATTTTCCTCAAAGCCAAGAGAAAACTGTCAATTGGCGTCGTCACTAAGAATAGGTAGAAACTCAACATGATAACTAGGAACTTCATAAGAGTGACAAAGGCATAAACGATACCCTCGTGATATATTTCACCCCATCCCCCCACGAAAGGAATCCCTACGGGAATAAGGGTGAACATTAGATGTGTAACCTCACCCGGAGTTATGATAACGGGAAAAACAAGAACCTGAACTATGAAAAGAATTACTCCAAGAGGAACAAGAAGTTTAACGAAACTATACATTACGTCACGAGGAATTCTGGCTACGAAAAATAAGGCGATTACAACCGCTAGCAACACTAAAGATTCCAAAACAGAGTACTCAAGAATTGAGACTGCCGCGATGACGAGGGTCACGGCAATCGTCATCTTCGTCCGTGGGTCTAAGCTGTGGATTGGGGAACGCACAGGTATGTAAGAGAAAATTTCGCTCGTCACTCAGTCACTCCGATTGACCTTTCCGTTGACCGTTCCTAATTCACTTAGATCTGAACTTGTCGTAACACTCGTTAAGCTTTCTATTTAGTTCCGATGCTCGTTCTTGCAACTCTGAAACTCTTAGTTCTTTGCAGTTATAACCTAGAACTGCCTTCATGTTTTCAACATTCTCGTCCAAGAACACTACTGTCCCGTCATCTTTGACGCGTTCTATTCCGTCATGTCTAGCTCCTTTTTCGTTGATCTCTATCGCATCTTTCAATGTCAACCCATCTGGTAGAACTACTTCTGCCCCGCTTCCACCTAGACGACACGGGTATGCCCCTGGCAGACCATTAGGCCCTGGAACGGACATCCGTATCTGACCCGTGTTGAAATAGACGTCGAGTGTATTTCTTAGAAAGCTGGCAGCCGTTTTAAACTGCTCAATTAGTGGTCCTTTAAGTTGTGGCCGGTCAAGAAATCCCTCGGCTTGAAGCATCTGCCTTAATTTGTCGTGTGAAAACTTGTCTGTCATGTCTGTACCGCCGACAAT
>CAYWMG010000157.1:0-7307 GCA_964459245.1 uncultured Candidatus Bathyarchaeia archaeon | reverse complement strand
AAGACGGGACCATCCAGAGCGAGCGAAGTGGCGAGGGCCGTACAAATAAACCGAACAGAAACATACCGCACCATCAGGAACCTACAACGCCGCGGACTCGTGGAAGCAACACTGGAAAGACCTGTACGCTTTCAATCTATCGCATTTGAGAAATGTCTCCGGACGCTCATAGACGAGAGAAAAGCCAAACTTACGCTCCTCGAACGACAAGGCGAAAGCATCTGTCGATTGTTCGACGCAATGCGAGTGGAGCCGGCGCGACAGGAGATTGAACGCTTTCAAGTGGTAGAGGGAAGAATTAGGATCGAACAGCGACTACAATCCATGTATGCCCAAGCCAAGAAGTCGGTAATGACGGTCCTTTCATCGTCGGAGTTAGTGCGAGCCGATACATCAGGCCTTTTCGATCTACTCGCGCACACGAACAATCCGGATTTACGGACAAGAGCAATCACCAGCATCGATCAATCGAACCTGAGAGTACTTGAAAAACTGAGCAAAGTAATAGAAGTAAGACATCTCGACCTCAAAACTCGCCCCGTGCCGAGAGTCTCAATTATCGATGACGCTGAAGTACTCTTTGAGATAACAACAGCAGATGAAACACATCGAGACGAGGAAGTTGCTCTGTGGATAAACAGCCGTCCCTTTGTGAGAAATCTTCAAGCATACTTTGAAGAGATTTGGAACTCCGGAACACCCGCAGACGGCAGGATAGAAGCACTGAAGAAGGGGATCGAATCTGACGACCTAAGAATATACAAAGGGAGAGTTGACGTTAGCCACAAATTCAATGAGATGATAGCACGAGCAAACCATAGCGTCGAGATATGGACAACCATGCGCGGAATTCAAGCCCTTGCCGATTTTGATCTAGCGTACCTCAAGGAAGCGAGAAGCAGAGGAGTAAAAACTCGCATAATAGCCCCCATTACTAGTGAGAACACGGAAGGAGCACGGAGGCTTGTGCCCTTCGCCGATCTTCGTTACTCGGAAACCCTTGGTCCAGCCGGGATTATAATAATTGACGAGGGAGAGTTAATGCTGTACGAAAGGCTCCCGGACGATAACAATCTAAACGTTGGTGCAGATGTAGGGTTCTGGACGAACAGTAAGCGATTCATAGAAACGATGAGTAGAGCCTACGATGCTCTGTGGAAAGGTGTTTTCGCGATATATCCATCAAAACGTCGGGGTCTTCGCGGTTAAATGCCACCCTGATGTGGAATCGATGACTCCCAAGTTTGGCTGCATACTACCACACGATTCAGCCGATTTCGACCATTTGCTCGAAGTAGCTAGGACGTGTGAAGATCTTGGTTACGATAGCATATGGGCTTTTGATCACTTGGCACCCTATTGGACATCTTCAAAATCCAACCTCGAATGTTGGACAACTCTTTCGTCACTTGCAGGGCATACAAAAGAAATCAAACTAGGAAGCTTAGTCATCAACATCAATTTGCGCCATCCCTCACTTCTGGCTAAGATGGCAAGCACGTTAGATGTGATTAGTCGCGGTCGAATAATCCTTGGTCTAGGCACAGGTGACCGTTTAAGCAAAAAAGAATTGACATCATTCGGGTACACATTTAGAAGTTTAGATGAAAGAATTTCACAACTAAAGGAAACAATCCAAATATTGAACGGCTTGTGGACAACGGATGACTTCTCATATGACGGGACGCACTTCAAATTATCCCACGCTCAACTTGCACCCAAACCTGTACAAAAACCGCACCCCCCAATTTGGATAGGCGGCAAACATTACAGAATAATAGACGCAGTAGCAGAAATGGCAGACGGCTGGAATTATTGGAACCTGACAAGAAAGGCTTCGACAGACAAGATCCAATACTTACTAGAACGATGTATACAGAATAACCGTGCGTTCGACACGATCATCAAGTCTTGGTCTGGTACCATACCAGGGAAGCTAACGATTGAAACTCTGACGACTTACCTTAAAGAACGATCAAGCCCAGCTACTGGATACTTTGTGGCATATTTTGGCCCTGCAGCAAGAAGAGAAACATACGAACTCTTCGCTGAAACAGTCAGCAAGCTTTAGTAATTGTCCTTGAACGGTGACCCAGCAGATTAAAGTAATTGTAAACCAACTCAGAGACTGGTCGAAATACGGAGCCTAGTTTAGATGAAACGCTCAATGAAATTATTTGAGCGATTGCTAGACAGTGACGTAAAGGCAGATTTGCTTACGTTATTTCATAACAATTCGGATCTAGCGGATACCTCGGAAGGCCTCGCTAAGAGCATTGGTAAGAGCCCTGCCGAGGTTAATCGTGAACTCGAGGACTTGGTTGAACTAGGCATTTTGAAGAAAATAGAAGTATATTCCTTCGGCTCTGAGAGAGATAGGGAGATTCAAGACGCGATATCAAAGCAGCTTGCACTGGGAGAGATCGCTGAGGCTCAAACAGAAGTATCCAAATTTAAGCTACCCAAAATATCCACCGGCATCGAAGTACTTGATAGGGTACTCCCCGACGGAATGCCACCCATTAGCACGGTATTGATTCTCAGCGACCCCGGCTCAGGTGAGGAAAACTTGGTAGCCCACTTCGTCAGCAAAACTGTACAGGATAACAAGCCATGTGTCTACGTGACTCTTGATAACTTCCCTGCCAACATTAGAGCACTTACTCAATCACAAATAACGAGACAAGATGTTGACTGGGCTTCACTCATATTCGTCGATTGCTACTCAAAGACTGTTGGAGTAGAGAGCGATGAACCTCATACGGAAGACCCTGAAAACCTCTCAGCCATTAGTATAGCGATCTCTGATATAATGACAAAGAGAACAATTTCATTAATTGTTCTTGACTCGTTTAACACTTTAATCCGCAAGAGGGGCGTTCGTTCTGCCATCGAGTTTTTGCGCGTGATAGTTGCCCGAGCTAGACAAGCGAAGTGCCTCTGCCTTGTGACTATGAATCGCAAGGCATTCCATCCCGCGATGGTTGCGTCCGCTCAAGATGTTGTTGACGGCGTTATTGAGTTGAGAGTCGAAGAGAGTCCAGAAGGGATAGTTCGATCAATTCGAATACTCAAAATGGTTGGAACGAAACATGTAACCACTTGGACACCTTACAATATCTCTGACGAAGGAAAATTCACATCCGCTAATCGAAGAACAAATGTACAACCGTAAGCTTTAGCCCATTTCTTTGAGTTTAGTTGGCAGATACTTGTCGACAATGTATGCCAATCCATATCGGCTAAAGGCTTCCTGTTCAGCTTTTTTCTTAACTTTGAGAAAGGTTTCAATCTCTGTCTTCCACAACTTTCCATCATAGCGCGGGTCCTTCTGCAGCTCATATAGTCTCTTGATGTCGAGGTCAGTAAGAGGGTTACTGGGCAGTTTGTAGTTTACGATATCTGATGCCCAGACTCCTGCCCATTTGGCGTCAGGTGTGTTGAGTTCTCTTAGATGGGCTGCGTTTGCTGACCCTGCTATAATCACGTTCGCAATGTGCATACCCCAGGGGTCTGCATCGCAGAAAATGTACACTGGCAACTTGAGTTCTTTATTCATCCGCCTCAATAGAGAGCGTGTTGCTCGTGGCGCCTGGCCTGCTGTGTGGATTAGCAAGGCCTTGAACTTTTCATGAACTCTCTCTTCAATGAAACGTGTGAAGAGTCCACCCTTCTCTATAGCGATTATTATTTCAGCCCCACAATCGCCAAACTCTGCATTCGTTAGGGCTGGTCCAATCATCATTCCGTCAGGGTGTGACGCCAGGTTGAGGGTTTTACCTTCGTAGCCTGGAACTGTGTACTGGATTGTGAGATCTCCAAAGATTGCGCTCCTTTCTTCAGGAAAGACGTTGAAATTTTCTCTTTGGTGCCCCAATACAGTTTCGAGGTCTGTAATGATATCGTCACTTTCAGCTTGGTCTGTGAAGTTCATTTCGTATGCTTGTGCTGAATAGAATACGTCTCTTAGGGTGGAGGTTTTTCCTTCTCGAGTTAGTTCATCAACGAATGATCCTGTCCAAACAAGTTGTGTTAATGGTCGGACGTGTCTGATGTTTCTAGCGCTTCTCTTAACTGAATGTTCGCCAAGTATGTACTGTCTCGATTCCTGGTCGTAACGAATGTTTGTGATCGACCTACTTGGCATCTGGATTGAAGGCCATTGCTTGTTTGACAGTTGGGTGTAAATTTGTTCTCCGAGAGTTTTAAGGCTCGCGAGAACCGACCGTTTTTTCTGCTCGGCACGATTAAGTGTCTTTCTCGTCTTCGATTTCTTCGCCAAATCTCAACACACTCTTTAACATGGGAGTAACATCGGGAGGCTTACCCTTTTTCGCAAGTTTTGAAGAGAAGGCTGCGATTTTAGGTAAGTATCTTTGGAATACGTCGAGTCGACGTTTATCATGCGCCAGATGAATCTTCTTGGACAAAAATAGGGCCATTCTACGAGCTACCTCTCTTACTGCGTTCAGTATCTCTCTTTCAACATCTGGCCGATCTGCAATGAACTCTTTTCCAACTGTTTTGTATGGAACCTTGGTAGAACAAATGTGAACAAATACGGCGATAGGCATGTCTGGGGAGACCTTGTAGTGACGCCAATCCACTTCTGTGTTAACAACTTTCCAAGAGACGTCGCTTGCCTCATCAAATAGTAATGGTATCTTGTTTGCAAATCGAAATAGTTTGATTCCTTCGCCAGACTCTATTTCTCCGCCGTACGCTGCTCCGACTTCTACGATGAACGGATAACCGGAATAGGCAGATGGTTTCCGTTGATAGACGGCCACAAATTCTGGCGTTAATTCTTTCTTGATTCCAGCCTCGAGCAATTCTTCTCCGAGAGGAGAGAGACAACCGGCATCAGGCGAGAGGAACTTGTAACTCTTCATCCCATTGACGAGTTGGACGATTTCGTCGCTGGTTAGCTTCTTAGGGTTTTTCTTCGCCGGAATGTTAAGTTGTGAGAGGAAGGATGCTGCGATGGTTTTGCCTACTCTGTGGAAGTGGGTCTTGAGGAAGGATACCATGGTGCGTTCTTTGGTAAGTTCAAGTAAACGGTTCATGGTTTCAACATCTACGCCATAGGGATGAGGAAGTGTCTCGCGCGGAGGCTTCGGCATCTGTACCGTTGCCCGATCAAATCGGTAAAGTCTGCCTCTCGGATCCACATACGTTATCGTTGCATATGGTGCAACGATCGCCGTTTGCATTAGATACTCGAGAATCTTGGGCATAGCCCGAGTGTAATCTGCTTCAGTAGAGAGGTCAATGACCGCTCCGTGCCATCGCCTCTCGTTGGAGTAGACTTTGTGATTTAGCGTTACTGGCTTGTTCTTCTGTATGTCAATGGATATCTCGTATTGATGAATTTTCGTAGGTCCTGTACTTGACGTGATCACAGCTTTACCGTGCGTCGTAATTTGACCGTACAGTATCGCCATCTTTCCACCAAGACCGAAGGTTCCTCTTGTCTGTCTGAGCTTATACTTGGAGCCAAACAGAACTTGTCCGAAGGCTGACGGAATTATGTCATGGGGTATTCCGATTCCGTTATCTTCGATGTGTACGCGGTAAATTCCCGGACCGTCGGTTGGGCCTGATTCATGAGATACTCTGAGGTAGATGTCTGGGGGAATCTCGTGAGCTTCGCACGCATCGAGTGAGTTCTCTACGAGTTCACGAATAGTAGAATATATTGCACGTGTGGGATTTGTGAACCCTGCGATGTCTCGATTTCGGTAGAAGAAGTCGGCAGCAGATATTTCCTGGAAGACTTCCTGCAACGCCATGATGGGTCCGCCTATGGGTGTTGACTAGTTGGATAAAGATGATGAGGCGACATTCTACGTTGGTGGTTTCTGCCAAAGTTCAAGGGTTTCTCGCTTCTTGCTCTCGCTCTTTATCTTTCTAAGCAGTCTATACACGGTCGAATGTTGTTTTCCTTTAAGAAGCAGCTCTATTGCTTCTCTCGCAGCAGTCACGGTCTCATAATCTCCAAGCATCGAAATTGTGTGACCGTAGACGGAGACTTTCGCTTTCGTCATCTCTTCCAGTAATCTTCTGATCTTTCCTTCACGGCCGATTACCCTTCCTTTTAATCGCTCAATATCGCGTTCGTTCTTTCCGAATACCTCACGCAAGTCAATAATGTCTAGAACTATATCGTCATCCATGAGGCTGAACGCACGTTCCGGGGAGAAACCCCGCGCGATTGCAACCACGACGTCTCTTGCCCTAAGCACAGTGGTCGGATCATCTGAAGTTCCGCCGGGTAGGATTTCCACGATACCTGTCTCGCTTTGAATTATTAGACGTGCCTTGAAAGCTTCTTCAATTTTGTTCTTCGTTTCCCCATCTTTCCCGATTAGTGCGCCTAACCGTTCCAGAGGAATGGTGGTGCTAATTCTTGTCTCCAAGTTCACCAGTCACCCATTGGGTAAGTCTATCCACAGACGCCACCGTGACCCCTATCTTTCCAAAGTATTGATTGAGTTGAGAGAGATCTCTCTCCAAGAAAGTCTTCGCCATAGGGTGCTCAAGAGTAACCGCCTGTCCAAAGTCAATTAGAACAGGGTGCAAATCTTCCATCATCACATTGTATTCGCTTAGGTCTCCGTGCACTAAGCCACCTTTCTGATATAGCAGTCTCACGGCTTCCGCAATTCTATCATAGGTTTTAGCAGGATGATTCAATGGAGTCTCCCTTAGCAGGGGGGCAGGTTCTCCATCGCGTCCAATAAACTCCATCAAGAGTACATTTCCTTCCACCTTGAAAGGGGCCGGAACTCGAACCCCAGCGGTCTTGGCCTGTTGTAGGTTTCTGTACTCTTTCAAAGCCCACAAATTTACGAGGGATCGGGTATCGCTCCGAGTGGTCTTGAATCTTTGATCTCCCTTGAGGTATGCCAATCTTCCCTTTTTGAACTCGCGTGATGTGGTTAGAAAAATCTTGATTGCAACCGGTTTGTTTCCTTTTCCCCTCCCCCAGTAGATGCGGGCCTCCTTTCCAGATCGGAGCACACCATATATGCTCTTGAGGTAGCCCCGATTCAACATTTTATAAACGATCATTAGAGTGGATCTATCGAAGACCTCTTCAAGCGTGTCCATCTCCTCGCTGCGTTTTTCCTTCATAAGTTCCTGTACTTCATAGCGAGCGACTCTTCGACGTAGCTTCCGCTCGGCTGCAGATTCCATTCTTCACACCCTTCTTTGCGACAGAATCAGATCGAAAGACGCCCTTGGCTACGAAGTGTGTTCGATTGACTCTCAGTATAGCGCCAGAGTATATCTCCCCTACTATC
>CAYWMG010000156.1:0-3925 GCA_964459245.1 uncultured Candidatus Bathyarchaeia archaeon | reverse complement strand
GCACGCCAGTATACGCGGCCCACCATTCAGGAAGTGTAGAACGAATCTTGCTGATAAACAGTCATGATTTTACACCCAATGAAATTACCCTGCTGCGTCTTTTTGGAGACTTATCGACGGTAGTTGGCTCAATAGCAGTTCTTCAGACAACGACCACAACTTTAGTGAATGAAGTGCAGACGCTACCTTTCATTTCGAGAATCATGCATCCTCATCATCTAAATGTGCAACTTGATAGAAGTGTGCCAGATGTGGGAGCTCCATTGGTATGGCAGGAAATCAAAGATACGTATGGCCATAACGTAACCGGCAATGGTGTGATCGTCGGTCTTGTGGACACTGGCATAGACACAACGCATCCTGACTTTAGGTTTCCGAATGGAACAACAAAGATACTCTACGTATGGGATCAAACCAATCAAGGACGTCCTCCATCAGGATTCAAGTACGGATTCGAATGTTCCTCGATTGATATTCAGAGCGGGACATGCCCCGAAATTGATACTTTTGGACATGGAACGCACACGACTGGTATAGCTGCAAGTTCTGGACAGGCAACTGGCAATTATACAGGAGTTGCTCCTGAAGCGAGCATCATTTTTGTGAAGAGTGGTCATCAAACCTGCAATGGTAGTAGCTGGACCTTTGATGATGCAAGTATTCTTGATGGAATTAACTACATCATTGAGAAATCTCGCGAGCTTGGAAGAAGAGCAGTGATCAATCTTAGTCTAGGCGGCAACATAGGAGGCCACGATGGCACAGACCCCCTTGAGCTAGCTCTTGACGCATTCGTTAGAGATGGAACGCCCATCGTCGTAGCTGCCGGTAATGATGCTGAGGCCAACGTACATGTTCGAGGAGAGTTGAAAAACAACAACACGGTAACTATCAAGTTAGACGTGAAACCAAATACGACCGACATTCAAATCGATTCATGGTTTTCAACACGAGACGACATTAAGGCAGAACTCCTTTCGCCTGAAGGCCAGACCTTTACAAGCGGAAGAAACAATTTTTTGACTTTCGGCAACGTTACAGCCACTAAGACTTTCACAAATCATGGGCAGGAAGCATATTTCGAGATAAGTTCCTCACGCAATATTCCTGAGGTTGGTTGGAGTATCAGACTTGCGGCTCAACAAAAGATTCAAACAAATGGAACATGGGACTCATGGATTGATGCAGAGTCTTGTTCGTTCCCTTCAGCATCCTTTCTCAGCGGCAACGGGTACGAGATTGACCATAACGATACCATCGGAATTCCAGGGACAGCACATAATGTTGTGACGGTTGGAGCTTACATAACAAAGATAACAACAACAAGATCTGAGCAAAATAACGACCATTCAACAGGCTTTCTATATGGAGAAATAGCTTCCTTCAGTTCGATAGGCCCAACTCGCGATGGACGCATCAAACCAGATATCGTCGCTCCTGGAATGTTCATAACATCAGCAAGATCACGACTCGTTCCACTGGAACAAAGTGATCCGGATCAATTTCATAGAGTATTGGCCGGTACGAGCATGGCTGCACCACATGTGTCGGGTATAATTGCACTAATGCTGCAATATTCGCCATCACTTTCAGCGATACAGATCGCAACCATTCTAAGAGAAAATGCTCGTGAAGACTCGTTTACGGGTCTACTTCCATCGGGTGGATCTAGAATATGGGGATCGGGCAAGGCGGACGCTAGAACAACTACCGGATTTTATAGACTCACTCTCACTAGCCTAGGCCTACCGAACTCCGTTGCCTTCCAAGTCAATATCGATAACATCGAGGCTCATCTCGTTGGAGGATCATGGTCTGATAGGTACTTCCTGAAAGGATCCATACACCGTATCTTAATTAATGGAAGGGCAATCACCGAATCCGATGTTCGATATTCCACACCTAGAACCAACTTTACCCTATCCAGAAGTTACACTGAAGTTCTTTCCTTCAGAGAACAATACTATCTTAATGTTAGATCGAGTTTCGGGACTGCAAAGGGTTCCGGTTGGTATGATGCGAACACAACAACAATACTTGAAGGACCGCTACATCTCAATGCGAATGGATATGTTAACCTGCTTGGAGCGCGATTTACTCAGATTGGATGGTTAACACAAGAAGGAAGAATCATGCTCAACGGAGAAGTGAAGGTTGATCATCCTATGACATTAACGGCAATATACATTTTGACATACCAAGCATGGGTTGTTGGAGTTCTATTACCGGTTGGTTCATTGTTATTAATTATAGTAAGATCACGTAAATGGAGCAACTCAGAATCGAACAAGCTTGATAATCATAGTGATTCAGTTGAACGAAAGGCGGTTTAGACTCTGCCAATCACTGAAAGCATGCAGCGTCTCGATTTTCTAAAGAAGTGCTTCTTTGCATACTATAGTGAACATTTACCAACCTTGCAACCACCCCCTTCCATGAAGCAGCGTGAGTGCGGATTCCTAATGTTCCGCGACAAAATTATGATACGACACAAGGCCTTTAACGAGTTCGACTCCTTCAAGGACACACTCCTGTCGTTGGCCCCCTCCGATGTTTACTACTCCACCGCATATTATGAGAAACCCGACGCAGACATGGCGCACAAAGGTTGGCTAGGGTCTGACATCGTATTCGATGTCGATGCAGATCATATCGACACTCCATGTAAAGGCAGCCATGATATGTGGAGTTGTCCCAACTGCAAAGAGACCAGAAGAGGGAAAAAACCGCCGAAATGCCCAAACTGCAATCATGAGAAACTGGAAGATGTAGCATGGCTATGCGATCGATGCCTCTTCGCAGCGAAGGAAGAGATGATTAAACTAAGAGACATCATGGTTGAAGATTTTGGAATAAGCCCCAATGAAGTGCACCTATTCTTTTCCGGACATCGCGGATATCACATGCACCTCATTTCTGATAAGCTAATGAAGTTGGACGACTATCAAAGAAAAGAGATCGTTGACTACGTGCTCGCTCTCGGGCTTGATCCTGACGATCAAGGATTATATCTCGATGAAGCAGACAGGCCTTTGGATATTTCCTCTCCAGCTAAGTCCAAGATGATTGTGGGGCCGCAAGCAACTGACCCAGGATGGAGAGGACGCCTCGCGAAGGGGGTTATACAGATAATAACTAGATTTGACCAAGGGCAATTATTAGACTTAGGTTTCTCAAAAGGAGCCGTTACTCAAATAATCAATGAACGGGAACAGATCGAGGCAGAATGGTTGAAAAGGATACCTTGGAGCTATTTCGAGGATCGATGGCGAGTGACAGAGAAGATTTGGAAGAGTGTAATGGAGAAGTCACTGGACTTGGTTAGAATGAGAACAAATATAGATACCGTTGTTACGACTGATATACATCGACTTATTCGAATGCCTAGTACTCTAAACGGAAAGACTGGACTGAGAGCCACTATGCTTGGGCTGAACCAGCTCGAAATGTTTGACCCATTCGATAAACCTGCGGTTTTTCAAGGGAAACAAAGAGTGTATGTTAAAGAGTCACCAGAGATCAGAATTCATGATAAGAGATATGGCCCATTCGTAAATGAAAAAGTGGAAATGCCTTTAGCGGCAGCGGTATTGCTAATCGCTAAAGGCATAGCAATTCCGGTGTTATAGAATGTACAGTGAACTCTACAAAGCGTGGAAATCAGAAAAATCCAACGTCGTCCCTCAACCTCTCCCTTCAGACTTCTATCAGCGTGCGACAGCATTTGTGAAAAATCTCGACGACGAATTGTCATTAGCAGACACGAATACCCTGCAAAGTCGACTCTTGGCAAGAGAGAGGGAAATATCCAAACGCCTTCTAAACGAGCTTAAACAGGCAAGATTGCACAAAATAATATCAGGAGCCCAAAGTCACACCCCGATTCAAGCCGGTAACCTAATTGGAGAAGAGATTGTACTCAATG
>CAYWMG010000155.1:0-5414 GCA_964459245.1 uncultured Candidatus Bathyarchaeia archaeon | reverse complement strand
GAAGGTTGACAATTTCTTCCGCCATAGGCACAATTTTGTTGTTGTCGTAAGACGTCGACAAGTTTTGATGAAAACGGTCCGTAGCTTTCTCGCACAACCGCGACTGGTACGTGCGTAATAGCTCCACCATACGCACTGCCGAGCAAGATCAACGTTAGGAACGGCCCGCCGATGGTGGCTATCATCACCCTTGGTTCTTTGAAGTACTTACGCATGTCGCGCTCACATATTGCCAGAGCGCCTTTCATCCCATCAAACTCCCCACCGTACGATTAAGAGATGCATCTATAGAGATCCAGACCCTGCTTCAATATTTAGTTGAGAGGGCATTTTGTCAATCTTGATAATCTTCTCAAGAAAATACGCGTTGAGAAACTGGGTTATGGGAATTTCTGGTCAGCCACTTCATGGGCTAAATCATACGCTGGTATAAGTGAGTTAGTGATTATGGGATTGCCGCGCAGACAACTCCCCAAACATCCTATATCCACATTACAATCATGATACTCGAGAGCGTATTGCATTATGGCGTCAAAAACCTTAGTGCCAGGCACTAAACCCTATCCGTATAAAGCAATTAGTTGAATTCGTGAAGTATCGTTTATCTACACTAACTCCTGCCTTGTTTGTGAAGATAAATGAACTTTCAAGAAGCCAGCTTACAAGTCAACTCAAGAACATTTAAACTAAATCATGTTGAGCTTGAAAATGCCATGGTAGCGTTCTTCTTCGAAGATAATGCGAGAATGGGAACTGTTGCCATAGCAATGCCTGGGTCTGGAGAGATAGCTTCTGGGCGTTCATCAGTCTTGGTCGGCAGCAAATATATGATGACAACAAGAGCGCTAGCGGAAAAGTTAGCGGGAAAGACTGGAAAGATGTCAATCATCTCCATGCACACGATGCTTGATGAAAAAGAGGCGCTTCGAATTTACTCGAAGCTGCTGGACAAAATATGACTGAGAACCGTTACCCACTCAGTCAAGATCAGATAGTGAAGATTCTCCGAGAACCTCACTCGCAGCGTCTTTCACTCGCTCTCTATAGTTTTCTTTAGTATATACTCTGATTATGTTCATGAACACTTGCAGCACGTCAAGTATTTTCGAAAGTTCGGTTATCTTCTGTGGAATTTTCTCACCTGACTTAGTCTTCGAGAAGATCGGAATATTGATCGGCCCTATTTCCATGGCATAATGATACGGCACCGAAGGAAGTGATGGAACATCGATTCCAACGTCTTCAACAGGAACACTTGCCTTGGCTGCGATTTCCTCTTCTAACTTCAATCGTACGTTCTCTTTCGTAAAGACGCTTGATACGAGCTCATCCTTAGCAAAGACAGTTTTTTCATATGCACATTTTAGCAGTCTTCTCTGAGCTAAATCTAACATTAATTCTCGCGATCTTGGATTCTTAGTAAGTTTCGACCAGACATTATAATCATCCCATTCCAAGTATTGATCCGGCGTCGTAATCTGCAGAATCTCCAAATCGTCTCTAGCATAGTTCAGTGCTCGTAGTAGCATCATGTGAACAGCTCGACATGCTCTATGGAAGTAGATTGTCCGGAAGGACTCCAACCTTGCCAGAATCAGACTCTCCAATGTTGGGAGAGCAGTAATGTCCGCTGCCAAATCATCGTTAAGAACGTCCATTGTGTAAATCAATCTGAAAATATCCACAGAACCATAACCTGCTCCGGCATGATAGGAATCACGTACAACAAAATCCATCTTGTCCACATCAAAGGAACTGCTAATAATTTGATTGAAGAATTTTCGATTGGACCCAGATTTCCCAACCGCCAACTCGCTTATCTCCTTCGGGTTGAATCCCAAAGCACTTACTACGTCAGCCAATTCTGATTCAGCAATAATCCAAGTTGACATATCTTCATGGCTTCTGTGTAGAAACTTGAGAAGCATGGGTTCGAAGAGATGAGAAAAAGGCGCATGACCAACGTCGTGCAAAAGTGCAGCCAACCGAACCTTTTGCTTTTCGTTGGGAGATAGGTCTACTGGTAGGTTGTCCGCTACTACGCCCGCCAGATACATGGCGCCAAGAACATGCTCGAATCGAGTATGGTTTGCCGCCGGGTAAACATATTCCGCGCCAGCTAACTGTCGGATTCTGCGGAGCCTCTGTACCGCCAGAGTATCTATAATACTCCTCTCTGTCTCTGTCAGCTGGATATAGCCATAGATTGGATCCTTGACGAACCCCCAGTACGTATTGTGAGATTTATTAAGAGACATCATCTATCAACTCCCTATTCCTAACGGTAAGTCTGATACCAACCGATGCTCCTGATTTCATTCTCAAGTCAGGTCCTTTAATCAGAATAGCCATTCTTTGTAACAAGGGGCTCGTACAGATTTGAGTATTGGCGCAACGGTCTTCCAAATTTTTGAATTAACTTCTTCAGGAGCTGCTGCTCCATCTATTATTTTCCACCGATACTTCTTTCCAATTCGTATGTACATCCTCCGAACTCTTTCAAGGTATGGTAAGTCTTTTTCGTGGACATCACGACCTCGATTCTTTCTATCAAGCGAAGTATCGATTGAAATATCTAAAATGATAACGCACGATGGTTTCGGCAGGCCAGTTTCAAGCATATAGAGCCAATCCAGTGGTAGACCATGAGCACTCCCATAGACTAGGTTTGAGGGAGTGTATCTGTTTGCGACTACAATACAACCTCGACGCAATTGGCCCTCAATTTTCCGTGCTACTTCCCATTTGTTAGCTGCGTACAAGAGGTGAACAACATGTAGATCCTGACGTTCCATTCCATCCAGGTAGGCTTTGAGACGTTTTCCAATTGTTGTTTGATAGACTGGAAAATCCCACCTTACGCAATGAAACCCTTGTTGTCGAATTCTCTTAACAAGCAATCCTGTCTGAGTCTTTTTTCCAGATTGATCAACTCCATCAATCACTATCAGCCGGCCAATTGCTTCACGCGGTAGTTTTGCCAAATAATCACCACATGGCCCAATTACAACTGTAGGCTATCTCCATTCTAGTAGCTTCGCGAGATTAGGAATTTAGCCACTAATGCCAAGTTATCCCTCGCTTCTGTAGATGGCAAAACATCCAAATTCTTCAAAGCCTCCTGCAGATAGAACTCTGCTCTCGACTTTGCATAATCCATACATCCATATTTACGATAGAGTTGAATTACCCTTTTGATCTCAGCTTTCTTGATTGTGCTTTTTCCCAAGAGCCTCATGAACGTTTTCTTATCCGCAGGATTAGCAACACTCAATAGGTGAGCGGCCAAGATAGTCTTCTTTCCTTCCCTAATATCACCTCCGATCTCCTTCCCATATTCTTTCTCTTGGCCAACTACATTTAGAAGATCATCAACGATTTGAAAAGCGATTCCAATAGTTTCTCCGAAATCGGCCAGCGCTCTCACTTGATGTTCATCTGCTCCAGCAGCAACTGCACCCGCTTCCGTAGCAAGACCAGTGAGTGCACCAGTCTTAGATCTTAGAAGCCGTATGACATCATCTTCACCGAATTTAGTTCTCTTCCATAAATTGAACTCGAACGATTGACCCCACGTAATATCATAGGCGCGCTTGGCAATGAGATTCACAAGCCGGTTACAACGATCGAATGAAATCATGCTGGAGTTCGCAATTTCGAAGACCTTGATCAGCATCGCATCGCCAGCGTTTATCGCTGTGGGAATCCCATAGATTCTATGGATACACGGCTTTCCCCGACGGAGTTCACTCTCATCTTCTATGTCATCATGAATTAACGTCATATTATGCAGCAACTCGACAGCAGCGGCAGCACTAACCGCTTCTTCCCGTCGACCGCCTACACTCTCGCATGCTAAGAAAGTCAGTCCAGGTCTGAACCGTTTCCCACCACGATCAAGGAGTTCCCACACTGAGGCGTAGAACTCTGATGGTTTTCCATCACGTGGTAAGTGTCGCTCCAGTTCAGCGTCTACAATTCCTTTGTATTGTTCGATAACCTTTAAGGCAGATTGCATAACGAATCGCTTAATTTTGTTTCGCGCCACAACTTCCGCAGAAAACTGCTATTGCCGGAATACGGATTCCGCAAACTATACAGGATTTTGTCTCCATCATGCCTGGAATGGGTGCTGCAGCTCCGCATGCAGGACAGAACTTATGATGTGGTTGAAGTGGTGTTCCGCAGGTTGCGCACTTAATATCTGTCATTCCCGCCAATGAGGGCGTCATCGCGGCTTTCAACTCAGGTAGGGCTCCGTCATTGTACAGGTCCCCCAAAGATCGAAAGATGAAGACAGTAAGAAAAGGAGAAATTATCGCCGACAGCAGCCAGCCGATGTATGGAACATTCCCCGTGAGTCCACCAATCAGAATTGCAATCAACGACGTCATGATTACCCAAGCCAAATATTTGACCTTCCCGATTCCATTGAGGATCTTGAGTATTTCTCCGAAGGCGAAGGCCTTACTGAACTTTCCCGTCTTTACCATGTGAGCCATCCCCACACCCAACAGGATCAGCAGGACGAAGCCAAGCAGTATTCCAAGTAGTGTTACGAGGATACCAGCTTCGCCAAGCATAGCGCTAGCTCTCAAGGTTTTTCCGGTGGAAAACCTCTCGGCAAAGAAAGATGCTCCTCCCAGCATAATTAGAATAATTGGAAAAAGCAGGTATATCAAGGAGGCAAAAAAGATCTTGGCGCCATCAACGAACAGAATGGCGTAATTCTCAAGTTTCGGCGGGGGCTCCGAAGTAGGTGCCTCTCTGAGAACTCTTGCGCCATATCCGAGTACAATCCAGTTGACTACCGGTATGAGATCAAGTACGATGAGTAGGATAACCCTTCCACCATCATCGAGCAATTTTTTAGCATAATTGAAACTGTTGCCGAAATTCTCACTAAGTCTCATCGCATCTCATCAATCAAAGATAGCTGCCGCCATTATAAAACGCGATGCGAGAAAACTTAGGATAATCCACCATTAGGTTGGATAATTAGTCGCGTATCTTGAGTTTTCTCAAACTGTCAATGGCATCAAGCCAAGTCTTTAATGCATTCCCGTATGCCAATAGTCTCTCAGGATCCGACTCAGTCTTCAGCAGATTGTTAACTTGTTGAATTTTAGCGAGTAGAGTCTGCTCGGTACTATCAAGAATTTGATCAGTCACTAGTCTATTCTCGTCTTCTGTATTCCTTATTATTACGACTGTTCGATTGCATTTTGCGCAGAATGTCTCTGTACCCCTCTTGAAGAGGGGTGTACCGCATTCTGGGCACGTTTCCTGTAGCATACTTGCTCCTGACTTGAGAAGCTCGGCCATCCGCTTTACTTCGGCACCCACAGCGCTCGCCTAGAACGCAATGGTCTTCGAGGTGTATTACCTTGTTGGCGTTCATTCTTAACAAGTTG
>CAYWMG010000154.1:0-1891 GCA_964459245.1 uncultured Candidatus Bathyarchaeia archaeon | reverse complement strand
ATCGCAGAAGTTAGTTCCTACTGTTACTTTTGGATTCGGAAGACCATAGAGACCCTTCTTGTCTGATACCATTCTGATGAATGGCTCTTCACCGTATCTGCTTCGGTATACTTTCCAAGTATCCTTGTCAGTTAGATTCTGTTTTGTGAAAAGATGAATTGTCGCCAGGATGCCGCGCACCATATTTACTGCGTGGGGAGTAAAGGCTACTTTCACTTCGTGGTCTGTCAGTGACGCTAGTTCCTGTTCGATTTCGGCAATGTGTCTGTGGCCTGTTACTTTGTAGGGTCGTACACCTCCCGATCTTTCAGAGTGGTGAGTTGCAATTGTTGGAGTAACTCCTGCTCCGGAAGAACCTATTTTCGCATCAACAACAATTCTGTCTGTTTCAACTAGGCCATTAGCGATTAACGGCGCGCCACCTAGGATTGTTGCAGTCGCCATGCATCCGGGCACGGCTATGAGCCGCGAATTTTTTATCTCATCTCTGTGAAGTTCCGGTAATCCGTATGCTGTCTCTTTGAGTAGCTCCGGGTGCTCATGTTCCCCTCCGTAGTATTCTTTGTAGGCAGAGGGGTTTTTCAGGCGGAAGTCGGCTGTGAGATCGATCACTTTCATTCCTTTGGTGAGAAGATCTGGAACGATACCTGCTGCCTTCCCGTGAGGGAGAGCAAGGAAAGCGATATCGCAATTTGAAACCACGTCAGGGTTTGGTTTCTGAAATTTCAGCATGCTCACACTTCGAAGGTTCGGGTGGACTCGATAGAGCGGTTCGCCAGCATACTGTCGTGATGTCACCGTTTGAATTTCACAGGCGGGGTGGGTTAGTAAGAGTCGGAGCAGTTCTCCGCCTGCGTATCCGGAACCGCCAAGCACAGCGACCTTCGTCATCGCTTTGCTTCCTTGCGCGTGTATTCAAGGAGGAGAGTCGGGATGTCTACGCCGGTGACGCGAATGGTGTTCTTGAATTCTGTCGTGTGGTTTACTTCATGCACCACTAGGCCTGATTCTGTCTCCATAAGATCTACGCCGAAAGCTCCACCGCCCATGGCCTGTGCGGCGCGTAGGCTGAGTTCTTCAAGTTCGGGTGTGAGTGGAAGGTTCTCAGCTATGCCTCCGAGGGCTGTGTTGGTTCGCCAGTCTCCTGGTGTGGCATGTCGGTAGATTGCTGCTACCGCTTGGTCTCCGATCACGAAGCACCTGATGTCTCGTTCGGGGCGTTTGATCAGCTCTTGTATGTAGAACACTTGTTGAATCGGGTGCATGTACTCGCGTGCTTCTATTATCGACCTGGCTGAGACGCTGTCCTTGATGAGCGCAACAAGTCGTCCCCAACTTCCAACAACAGGTTTCAGCACTGCCGGATAGCCTAGTTGATCCAACGCGTGTAACGATCCTTCTTCCGTGAATGCGAGAAATGTTCTGGGGGTGGGGATCTTCGCTTGACTGAGTTGAATAGATGCGAATAGTTTGTTTCCGCATGTTGATGCGGCCTTGAAAGAATTCACAACGAATTTGCCGCGTGCTTCCAGAGTTGCTGTGATGTGTATGCTTCGGAAGTAGGATATGCATCGTTGCAGGAAGTTATCTGCTAGTTCTACGCCGTCTTTTCCGTCCGTCACGTCAAGCGCGATTTCGTTTGTGTCGTAGAGCGTCAACTCTAGGTTGATGCGTTTTGCTGCATCAATGATCATGCGCTCGTCAGGTCGGAGTTGGTCGTAGATTAGACCGACTGTAACCGTTTCTACTCGCCCCAGTCCTCTTTGGCAACTAGGAGCGGTTTGAGAGTTCGTCCTTGGGGACTCACGTGAACCTCTAAGTCTAAACCGCAATCAGAGCAGGTAACGATTTCTCCGTCCACTGCATCATCAGGGACTTCTATCGTTGCTTC
>CAYWMG010000153.1:0-4880 GCA_964459245.1 uncultured Candidatus Bathyarchaeia archaeon | reverse complement strand
TCGTTCAGTTCGTGAATAAACCTGATTCCATTAAAGTAATTAAACACTTTGTTTGGTTTTTAATCAGAGTTACCCTTTTGAACCATCAACCAAAGAAAACATTATTAAAGTAACAATGGTTGGACACCAGGGGGGTAACTGGATTGGGGATGCGCCTTACGAGAGCTGCGCTAGACTTGGCCAAGCATCACCAGGTGTCGGTTGTATACTTACTCACAGAAACTGCGATCAAGTTTTTTGCCAAACTTGACTTTAAACCCATCCAACGTTCTAATGTCCCACAAAAGGTTCAGTCCTCAATCCAGTTCACCACCCTGTGTCCAGACACTGCTACTGTTATGATGATTTCTTTGGTTGATGGTTCTAAAGGGTGACTCTGATCTAAAACCAAAGCAAGTGTGTAAATTACTTTAATGGAATCAGGTTTATTCACGAACTGAACGACCATTTCGCTCTTGATGCATGATCAGTATCTTAATTGATGTGTAAGAAGCCACGCACGCTGCGTTCCAAGTTAGGAGAAGATCCGAAGAACTCTTCTGTTGGAGCATGTTTACTCGGCTTGTAGAGTACGGAGGTGAAAGTGTATGCCAGTAGTTATAGTGGAGATGTGGGAGGGTAGAACAGGAGAACAAAAGGAGAAGCTCATTAAGGGAATAACGAGAGCTTTCGAAGAGATCGGCACAAAGGCAGAACAAGTGAACATAGTATTACACGATGTCCCAAAGAGCAATTGGGGATCGAAGGGACAGCAAGCATCCAAAATGTAACCGTAGCACGGAACACCATCGAGTACGGTAGTTTCCCGCTTTCTCCTCGCAGGAACTGCTCTGGCGACACGTGCAACCTAGGCTATGAACTCTTGAATAGGATGGACTCGTCTTTAGTTTGT
Organism: uncultured Candidatus Bathyarchaeia archaeon; assembly: GCA_964459245.1. Taxonomy (GTDB): domain Archaea; phylum Thermoproteota; class Bathyarchaeia; order 40CM-2-53-6; family 40CM-2-53-6; genus FEN-987. Next base: position 3,988 of record CAYWMG010000153.1, on the reverse strand, counting down.
AGCTTGGGCAAGCATGGATGATTATACTATCGATAGGTTACGTGTAGTCGAGCAGTGTTGTTTTTATCTTGATGGTCTTTATGCCACGGGTCTTGACTCTGTGTAGGATCGTGCGCATCCTCTTCTCTTTTCTGAAACTGCTCCAGTAGTAGGGCTCATCGACCGTATCTTCAGCTAATAGGGTGGTCACTCTTCCAATTCGTGTTCGCCCAGTTCGTCCGCGGCGTTGAATGGACCGTATTTCTGATGGAACGGCTTCGAAGAAGATTACGTGGTCGACGTCAGGAACGTGAAGCCCTTCCTCGCCTATGCTTGTTGTCACTAGAACGTTATAGGTGCCTGATGAGAAGTTTCTCAAAATTTCTACCTGTTCGTTCTGAGTTAGTCCCTTGCTGGTTTCATCTCTCGTGGCTTGTCCTACGAAGCGAACGGGTCGGATGCCTTCTTGCTGGAGTCTGGAGACTATTTGGTCGACTGTGTCTCTGTACTGGGTGAAGATTATTATTCGTGCATTAGGATTTGTCCCGATTTCGCTTATCACGAGTTTAGAGGCAACGTCAAGTTTCGGGTGAGGAGTAGTCAGGTTAGAAGATAGTTCGACTACGCGTTGGATGCGTTCATCCTTGAGGAGGCTCTGTACAGTTCGTTTGGGGTTTTCTTTCATGCGTGCCAGATAGGATCTTAAGTTTCCTGCTCCTTGAGTCTCCAGTAGTTCTATTGCGTGTAGAAGAGAGATGGATTGAGCTTGCAGCGTTAGGGCGGCGAATATGTAGCCCGAACGATTCTGCTTCAATCGGGCAACAAGCTGTAGTCTGAGGTCTAGGAGTAGTTTCTTTGGAACCACTTGAATGTTCGGAAGTAGCTTCATTGATTTTAATTTGTTGAGTTTCTCGTCGTAAACCATTCTTAAGAGTCTGCTTACTTCGCGGTAGTTTTCTGGCAGCTGGACGTGTATCCATTCGGTTGAGACAGATTGAACGTAGGATCGCACGTCGTCGTCGTGTTCGGTTCTTGCCTCAACCTGTTTGATGGATAGGTTTTGGCAGATCTCTTCGACACGTTTCCTATCGCCTCCGGGTGAGGCGGTTAATCCGAGTATGAGTGGATGCTCTGCTGATCGTTGGTATTCCAAAGCAAGTTTCGTATAGTCATAATCCTTTACGCAGCGGTGGGCCTCATCAAATACTAACAAGCCCACTTTGGTTAGAGTGTAACGTTTGGCTTCCACATCGTTTGCAATAACTTGTGGTGTCGCAAATATGAATGATGATTCTCTCCAGGTTTTTTCTCTCTGTTCAGCAGGTATCTGGCCGGTCATGTGATTGCAGGTGAAATTCTTGAAGTAGTTTCGAAAGGCATTGTAATGCTGAATCACCAGAGGCCGGGTGGGAGCGAGAACCACGATAGTTGAGCCCTTGACCTCGCTCAAGCGTTTCTCAGCGACGAGAATCGCTATTACTGTCTTCCCAAGACCAGTTGGTAGGACGACAAGCGTGTTCCCCTTCGATGCCGTCTCCGAAATATGGACTTGATATTCCCGTCTTTCTATCGCTGCCGCTAACCCCCTAGCCAGTTCATGAACTGTGCCCAGACTCCACGTAGAAGTACGAGAATAAGTTGCAATCTTATCAATCCGATGTGGAACGGGAGATCACAATCTCCGCATGACAATTATTCGATGTTCAATAATTGTCCATCCGTATTGTACTTGGTTCCTACTTAAATTTTCAAAAACATAATCAGCCTCAACGATTCACCTTCTGCGACGTATCCATTGAGCTTTCTTTTACTTACAAAGTGTTGCCATGAGCATTATGGAACGTCATATCACAAAAGATACTACTGGAAAGACTCACACGTATGATGTGCTATGCGATCTTAGGAGTATCTGAAGCGTCATGATACTGATCTTGAAAGTTTCAGAAGAGGACGGAAACGAGAAGGCGTTTGAGATCAAGCGGACGCGGCCTGTGATAGGCGCCTAAATCGAATAACTCTTCCAAACCATCAAAGTCGTTGGCCAAATCAAATCGCCTGCTGCTATAGTTGTAAGTCCTGATGATAAGTAGGCAGGTGGATTTTCGATATAACGAAACTCGGACGATGAGTAGAGCAGATTTAGAAAATAGAAGAAAGGGAGTTAGGTTCGATTCGCCGGGGAAGCCGATTATTGGACTACTTCGCCGGTAGCGAATCTAGGACCTACGGTGTTAATTTTTACCTTCACCTTGTCGCCAGGCTTAGTTTGAGGGACGAAAACAACGAAGCCTTCGATTCTTGCGACTCCGTCACCGCGACGGCTGGTCTCTTTGATCTCAACCTCGTATTCCTTCCCTTCTTCCACTGGCTTGTTGAAGGAACGTTCACTCATGCGTTTCACCTCGACATTTCGTTCAGCTAGTTCTTCGGGTGAAGACGGCGTCGGCTCGGACGATTACGATCGGACGGTCGGATTCATCCCGTACACATAGCTTGAGTAGATACCATGCTTTGAGCCTAATTAAGACTACTAAAAAGGGTGTTGAGGCTCAATGGTGACGACGGTTTCTTCCTTCCCTATTTTCAGTTCTCTGCCAAGCTCTCTTGCTCGCAGTCTCAATTCTTGTTCTTCCCGACCTGAAGGACCCGCCCGCGTCATGTCGATATTCCTGAACTTGAGCATAGAAATTCTGGTAGCCATTCTCGTCTCCAGAGAGAGAGGTGATCAACTCGTTCAACTTCACGCGGACAGTGTCTGAGGAGGTTGCATCCCAAGCCTTGGAATAGACATCGTAGGCAAGGTGAAACTTGAAGTCTTGCGGTCGGTCTATTTCCAGCTTCACTGGACTCTTGATCTCTGCGCTTTCGGTGCTTCCTTCCATCTATGATGACTCGCACTAGTGGCAGTATTTACAACATTATTTAAGGCGACCTGAATTCGTTCAGGTTGCGTATTTGAACCTGGAAATATGGTTTCCGAACAATTCCTCTCATAGGTTGATCTTGGTAGGAATCCTTTTATCGTCATAAGCAGCACTCGACTCTCTCCGAACAACACTAGTGTATACTTTCCACCCGGAGGTGAACAATGCTTGACAGAAAACACGCAAAGACCCCCTGCACCTCAAAGGAGCAATATTCCATCCAACACCGTTCTAGTTGGCCAGAAACCGCTCATGAGCTATTGCACTGCAATCGTGATGCAAATCAATAGTGGCACCAAGGAACTTTCGGTGAAGGCACGAGGCCGCGTCATTTCAAAGGCGGTTGACATCGTAGAAGTATGCCGACGACGCTTCTTTGATGGAAAGCTTTCAATAAAGGACGTAGTCATCGGCACTGAAGTGCTTGGTGAAGCGGGTCAAACAAGAAACGTTTCCACAATCGAGATTAAACTAGCTAAGAACGATTAAACTTGATTAGTGGATTCGCACAATTCCTTTTTTCTCTCTTTCTCCTTTTTTCGATGGAACTGGATTAAGCGTACCATCAATCAATCCTTACCATAGCTGGGCCGCCATAAATATCTGGAAGAAGAGAGATTCACAATATTCATGAAGAGTCGGCTAAGCAGCTAGTGGAGTATTCTTGGTTTACGGGGGAACGATTTAGCTACCTATCTAGCCTGATTTGACGCTATGCAACTACCTTTAAAAGACACCGAGCGCTGGTATATCAAAAAACCGCGTGCGGTAACCTACAAGGTCTGCACAGCGAAACTAGAACGCGGTTATCCCGTAAACGTGGAAGCTGGACGGTTCTGATTTCTCGAAAGCGGTTTCAAAAAAGAGTGAAAACTACAAATGAACAATTTCGAAACACTCCCGATTAAGCGGGAGATAACTCACGGTTTGAATGACCTAGGATTTACAGAAATGTTTCCAATTCAAGCCGCTGCAATTAGTCCACTCCTTGAGGGAAGGGACGTGATGGGTCAAGCCAAGACCGGCACTGGAAAAACAGCCGCCTTCGGAATCCCAATGATACAACTCGTGGATACCAAGGATGA
>CAYWMG010000152.1:0-6149 GCA_964459245.1 uncultured Candidatus Bathyarchaeia archaeon | reverse complement strand
GGCTGGGTTTATGGAATCAATTATGACGGTTCCCCCATCCCATTGCCTTCTGCGAAGATCACTGTCAAGGGGCCCACTGTGGCTTCCACCAGATCCCTAATGAATGGAGAATATCGAATGTACCTGTCGCCTGGAAATTACACAATCAATGTCTCGGCTGCTGGATATGCTCCATACGTTGCTGCGCTTGCTGTGTCCAACGGTTTAACGTCCGAAGTAAACTTCTATTTGGAGCTCGAACGCAATCCGTAAATTTTGCTAAGCTAAAGCAGAGCAAACAGAATCTAGGAACGAGGCTCACTTGCTGAGTGCTTCCATTCGGATCGGCTGGATAGATTGTCGAAGAGAATAGGCGGGATCTTTTATGGATGGGTGATTGTTGCTGCATGTTTCTTCGCTGTTATGGCAAATGCAATTTTATTGTCTTTTGGAGTATTCTTCAAACCTCTAATAACCGAGTTTGGTTGGAGAGCAGCAGATGTAGCGCTCGCACCATCGATCCTGTCAATTATGTACGTTGTCATGGTACTCCCTGTTAGCTGGGTTTACCAGAAAGTGAGTATCAGATTAGTTGTTCTCGGCGGAGGGATCCTGATCGGGTTGGGTCTCGCTCTCTCTAGCACGATTACAAGTCTTTGGCAGCTGTATCTCTTTTACGGTATTCTTGCTGGAGTCGGGTCTAGTACTATCTGGGTTCCCTTTACCTCTGCCATAATGAATTGGTTCGATCACAAGAGAGGAATTGCAATGGGGATCGCGCTCTCTGGCTATGGGTTAGGATCATTGGGGGCTGCTCTTTCATTATCATACATTATAGAGACCGCAGGTTGGCGGATGGCTTTTCTCCTATCTGGGGTAGCTACGTTTCTAATATTATTCTCAGCCTCGTTGGTAGCCAAGGGTTCTCCCGGAGAGATCGGCCTCAAACCCTACAGGTCCATTCAAGAAATGGATCGTGAATCATGCGAAAGTGTCGCTAGTGTAGATACCTCTTTCCGTAAGGCGTTTCGTAGCAAGCCGTTCTGGCTATTGTACTGTCTCTGGTTGTTCAGTCAACTTGTAACGTCACTCTATACTCAACACATTGTCCTCTTTGCGTTAGGGCTTGGAATCCCATTCATACTCGCATCCCTGGGTCTTGGCATCATTGGTTTAAGCAGTATCATCGGTCGGTTCGTTGTAGGTTTCTTCCTGGATAGGGTCGGTATTAGACTGGCTTTATTGTTCTGCTATCTAGTAACCTTGCTCTCAGCCTCGTTGATTCTCGTCACTAGAGACGCGTTATGGCTCTTCTTATTCGCGACGCTTTTTGGTTTCTCGTTTGGAGGGCGTTCGGTTCTTGAGGTTCCAATTACCAGCGCCTTCTTTGGTTTGATGCACTTGGCGATGATAGTTGGGGCGCTTGAGACAGCTTTCGGTGTGGGTGGCTTGATAGGACCGTATCTGGGAGGTTACGCGTATGATTCGACTGGCGGATACAATCAGGTTTTTATCTTCTGCACTTTTCTAGCTTTACTCTCTGTCGCTATCGTGGTCTTTCTCAAACCGTCAGAAGTTCCTGGAATTTGGACGAAGAGTTAGAAATTAGCTGGCTAAGTCGGAATGTTGATCTTGCGGAAATATTTCAAGCAACGGTAGTAAACTGCATCATCGAACATGGTTTGTGATAACTCGCAAGAATGAAATAACCGAAGTTACAACTCTCCATGGTGAGTCTATTGTCTGAAGAGAGGGTATTACGGTTCAGATTGCGAAGGGGTAATTTTGAGGTTGAGCTGGAAGGCGATTTCAGCTACGTGAAGGGTAAGTTCGAGGAACTGCTATCACAACATGCGACGCAAGCAGACATTCAAGCAGTTAACACGCCTATGGACACTGTAACGCCTGGAGAGAAACTGACTGGGATTCTTGAAAAGACTCCCGATGGCAAATTGCACTTTACCGTTCCATTCGATAGAATTTCCGCAAAGGAAGCAATCGGTCTAATACTCTACAGTGCGAACCCTTCGCCTTTGGAAGACAGCAACCTCATAGAACTTCTGGGCATAAGCTGGAAGTCTGTGAAAGACAATGTTGTACGCGCCAGGGTCAGTGAGTTGCGGAAGGAAGGTAAGCTAATTGCAGAACAGGGCAGGTACACTCTCTCAGGTGCTGGCCTCCAATGGATCAGCCAAGAAGTACTCCCTAAACTGAAACCCGTCAACTCACTTGCTGACTGAATCAACCTTCAGTATGTCTACTCATGTAATGACTCTAACCATTGCAGCCTACGTTGCCCCCGGTCAGAGATGCTATATGTGAATGTTCCAGCTCTTTTCTCACGATTAAGTAATCCCTGCTTGTAATATCGCACCAGTGCCATGCGCACCGCGTGAATCTCGAAATGGCTATCTCCCTGCCTCAATTCCTCAGTAAGCGCCAGACCGTCTTTGGGACCATGCGAAAGCATTCGCAGGATCACTTCTTTCAATTCATTGTAGTGCAATGTGAGACCAGATTGATGAATTCTCGAGATAAAAAATCTATGCTTGAGCTGATTTGTGACAGTGTGTTTGCGAAACGAGATTGAGTAACATCTAGCAGAATTATCAAATCTGACATCATCATGTTAGTTAGCGCTCTAGATAGGTGCAATTACCAGAGTAACATCTAGCAGGATCATTTTGCACTTCAATCCTTTTATATTATATGTGAATGAAACTGAAATGAAAGTATAATGACTGATGCCTCGCAGGAACTATCAAACCTAAGCCTCCCTCTAGAGATCACCATACGCTATGGCAGCCTAGAGAAGAAAGTGACCGGCCCCCCCGACGAAGTCGCAAAGGCAGTCCTCTCATTCCTAACCTCAGCGATCCCACAACTCGAACTCGCCTCGAAGCTCTCGCTATCCGTGGACCTTGCTGAACTTGCTAAAGCATGCGAAGGAGTTGTTGCAGTTACTACAGAGGGCCTCGTAGTCACTGTTCCAGTTGACGCGTTGGCAGATCGTGAGTTAATCCTGCTTCACCTTGCAAAAGCGAGAATCGGCGAGATGGCTGGAAAAACAAAGATCGATACTGTGCAAACCTCAGAATTGATCTCGGCAACGAAGCGGACAAGCGGAACGGTGGCCGGCCGCCTAAGCGAGTTATGTACCGAAGGACTTGCAGAGCGAAAGGGGAAAGGTGAGTACCGTGCAACGACACTCGGGTTACATGTTTTTCAGCAAACCGTCATACCAAAACTCAAACAAGCGCGCGGAGTTGTGTAGATTGGTGGAGACCCAGACAAAACAGATCACGGTCCAGATCGACGCAGACGGAATTCATTACGAGTCCAATGGATCAGCTGAAGAGGTCATCCCTCAAGTTTTGAGGTTCCTCTCGAAAGTGGTGCCCACGTACGACTTGGCGCGTAAACTAATTTACCTCCCGGATTTGGCGAATCTTGCTGACAAGATCTCCAACTTCGCTAAAATGACGAGTACAGGGCAATTATTGCTCACTCGAAATGATTTCCCAGCCGAGAGAGCGATCTCAATCGTGCTCTTCATGTCGCACCTCGCAACAAAGATCTCCAAACGGCCCGTCGAGTCTCTGAACATTGACGAGATTGCTAACGCTGTGAGTAAAACGTCAAAGACCATTCGTAATACGATCGTCAACATGCAAAGAGCCGGACTGATAGAACGCACAGATCGCGGCAGCTACCGAATAACCCAGAAGGGATTAATGAATTTAGAAAGCTTCATCGATGCGGATTTCGCGAACCACAATCGTTAGGACACATTCAGAGAGGAAGAGACATGAATATGGTTGAATCAGGATCGACCACCGTGCAACATAGCCTCAGCGATTTCCTAGGTGTAGGCCATGATTCAGCCAGCATTGAAGAAATTCCAGAACACTTCATCCAATTCTGTTGGCGATCTATCGAAAAGAAGCGAGGCGGAATACTATACCCCAACCCAGATTGCACGCAACAGTTCACCCCACCTGAGTCTGAGGGTGATATCCTGGACCTGGGAAGCGTGGATAAGAACGAGATAATTGAAATAACGCCATTACCCTCCACCCGACCAGTCGCGGCCATCGACACATCCACCATTAGATTGGGAGACCTAGCGGACGGGTCACTCTGTGCTCTTAGAGGAGCAATTGTGATTCGTGAAGGCAAGCAATATAGATACATACGTTATGGTCCCCTAGTGTTCTCGCTTGGGAACTACCCGAACCTGGATGAGATTTCCAAACTGGGAGTAACCACACTCTCTGGTGCTCCAAATGTTGATTTCCTCTTAAGGCGGGTCAGGAACTCTCTTGAGAGATGGCTCCAGCTGAGCGTTAGCAGCTCCGTTACAGGCGGCCTAATTCTATTTGACGGGTCGCTCACAGCAGGGAAGCCTGATAATCCGTCTAGCGCAATGGAGAGAATTTTGCAAAGGGCACGAGACTCCGAAAACGTAGTCTTCGCAATTTCCAAGAATACTCAATTGCGAATAGATGATCAAGCCCTGACTTCCATTCTGGAGGACAAACCTGAACCATGCTTGGTAAACGTAGATGAGAAGATCAAAAGCCAATTTCCAACATACCCCATCCAATTTCTGGGAAGAATCTACGTAGGTAGACTCGCTCGCCGCGGATTTCCATTCCGAATAGACGTGGATCGGAAAGTCTCAGAAGAATCAGGGATCTTTGGGCTAAGACAGTTGGCGGGTACAGATATAGTTGATCAAGGTTATCCAGAGACTTTGAGAATTGCTCACATACTTTCAACATTCACTGCTGGCGACGTTCTTGCAATTCAATCTCTAGCTGCGGCAAGATTTGGCGTTCAACTTGTTCCAAGATTGGCTTTACGTCGCTCTCTCTTCGGCCCTTTTGGAACGGGATGGGAAACAAGACATTGAAGATTCTCAAGAAAGAGGGCGATAGCATTCACCTGCTTTGCTTCCCGGAAGAAGATGTTGAGAAGAGCGATTATCTTCTGATAAGGGATGGAACGAAAGACAGAGCGCTCATAAGCCAGGTGATCGATGTTCAATACGCTAACATTCCAGGAATCCTCGAAGACCTATTGCGAGACGGAATTTCAGAGGCTTCTCTAACCGGAGATGACGTGGATCCTTTTCGAGTCTCGTCACAAATAGAAGTTCTGAAAGACACTCATTTGCTGCTCGCCAAGATTCGTGGAGCATTTCAGAATGGGAGACTTTCACGTGATGTCTCATGGTTACCCTCTCGGATACACTCCCAAGTCGAAGTCATGTCCCCCACACTCCTATCACAAATACGATCGCCAAAACATTCGTTTGAAATGGGTTCAACCAGACGTTCCCCATCAGTCACTGCAGACCTCTCTGCACTCGACGGACGGCTTAACATAATTACTGGTAGAAAGGGGACAGGAAAATCACATCTAAGCAAATTACTAGTCACTTCACTCGTCAGGGAAGGAGCACCAATCGTCGTGTTAGACGTTAACGGTGAATACGTGAATTTAGGAAGAAGCTCAGATGGCAGACAGTTGAACCTAGCTCCCAAAATTCTATCTCTAATCCCCGGGCTGAATCTTCGTTTTAGCCTGCGCGAGATTGGATTAGGAACTGTTCTCGGCATTCTCATCCACGCATTATCTCTCCCGGAAAACTCGGCCCGCGTCTTCGCTCGGATTTGGCGTCAACTCGAACAACAGAATAACCTTAGGATGTGTTCACTTGGCGCATCGATCTCGAGTTTTGAGTGTCATGAGAGCATCAAGGAGGCTCTTCAGGCCAGATTCAATACCTTAGACGATTCCGGTATCTTCACCGACGATTCACGTGTAGCGCTCAACATTGAAGAGATTTTCCAAAATCACCAAAACGGATGTGCGCTCATCGTCAACATGAAGAATCAACATTCTACTCTGCGTAGAATCACGGTTGAACTACTCATCAGCAAGCTTACCGAGTTGCTTTCAACTCAGAAATTGAGAGCGCTCTTCCTATTCGCCGAGGAAGCGCACCTGTACCTACGAGAGACTTACTGGGACGACATTGTCACACGCATGCGTCATCTAGGGCTCTTCACGACGTTCATCACAAATGCCCCGGATACGATCCAGGGAGGAATCTATCGTCAAGCTGATAATGTCTTTCTCTTCAACTTCAGCAACGAACATGA
>CAYWMG010000151.1:0-6103 GCA_964459245.1 uncultured Candidatus Bathyarchaeia archaeon | reverse complement strand
CGAGAAGCAATCAACCGGCTAAAGTCGAAGTCGATGGAGACATCCAAAGCCCGCATTATCAGAACCGCCGATGTCCGCTACTACGGCCAAGGCTTTGAACTTGAAATCCCAGTGGCTGCTCCATTCTCCCGCATCAATCTTATCGAAGCCTTCGAAAGTAAGCATAAAATGGCTTACGGATATCGGCATGAAGGCGAACCCATCGAACTCACAGCCCTAAGGTTAACCATCCTACTCCCAGTTAAGAAACTCAACCTAGACTCGTTAACTCAGACGGATCAAACAATACCTCAAACCCTAAACAGTCGCAAAGTGTGGTTCGAGAATGAATGGTTCGACACTCAGATCTACCGCCGCGAGATCACACCGACAGGTTCCATTCTGCACGGTCCAGCAGTAATTGAAGCGTACGACTCAACCATCCTAATACCGCCAGCTTGGCAATGCTGCAATCAGAAGAATGGATGCCTAATCCTAGAGAGGAAATCATGATAGACGACAAGGTCATGATCGAAGTCACAAAACACACGCTAACTTACATCTCTGAAGAGATGGGGATAGCTCTAAAGAAGTCGGCTTATTCACCTAACATTAGAGAACGCGGTGACCATAGCTGCGCCGTCCTCGACGCACTAGGACGAACTATAGGACAAGCTGAACACATACCCGTACACGTCGGCTCTCTGCCACACGGACTCAAAAAAACGCTGGAATACCTTCATGAGAAAAACTCAGACCCCCACCCACGTGAAATGTATTTTCTCAACGACCCATACATTGCTGGAACCCATCTCAACGACGTTACAATCATCCGGCCAGTATTCTATGAGAACCACTTGCTCGGATATACCGCAAACAAAGCCCACCAAGTTGACGTAGGCGGCCTCTCTCCAGCCAGTATAGGAATCAAAGCCACCAACCTCAATGAGGAAGGAACCATAATTGCACCAACAAAACTTGTCGAGTCAGATCAGATTAACAATGAAGTGGCCAATGATTTCGCGCAAAAAACAAGAATGCCAAAGATCGTACTGGGAGATCTCAGAGCTCAAGTAGCAGCCAACCTACTGGGAGACCGACGTCTCAAGGCGTTGGTGTCAAGAATCGGAGTAGAAGAGTTTGAGAACGCTTGCGATAAAATCCTTGATCAGACAGAAAGATTCACGTTGGCTGAATATGCAAAAATGCCCAAAGGCGCATTCATGGGCGAAGACTTCCTAGAACTTGAGGATAGGCTGCTCCAAATTCGGGTGAAAGTGAAACTGGCCGGTGACGGAGTAACCGTTGACTTTGCCGGAACAGCCTCACAAGTGGGCGCTCCTCTCAACGCAGTATTCGGCGTCACAATATCCGCCGTAACATTCGCAATTAAAACGCTCATGCCATCTGAGCTATCGCCTAATGATGGTTTCAATCGAACCATCACGATCAATGCACCAGAAGGATCTATTGTCAACCCAGTCAAACCTGCACCAGTAGCAGGCGGCAATTTGGAGACGAGCCAACGAATCGTAGACGCCATCTACAGAGCATTAATTGAGGGTTTGCCTGAAAAGATCCCAGCTGCCTCGCACGGAAGCATGAACAACCTCATGATGGGAGGGCTTGATCCGCAGAATGGTGAGATTTGGGCATTCTACGAGACAATAGGCGGAGGTTACGGAGGACGCTTCGGAATGGACGGAGTAGACGGGATTCAGGTCAACATGACGAACACTCTAAACACTCCGATCGAAGTTATAGAACACTACTGCCCCCTTATCTTCCAGTCATACAACCTTCGATCTGGAAGCGGGGGCGAAGGGGAATGGAGAGGCGGTGTAGGCATCGAACGCTCATTCACCGCCCTAGCAACGATAGAGGTTGCTCTACTGGGGGAAAGGAGCAGAGTCAGACCCTACGGATGCAAGGGAGGGCTTCCTGGACAGCCCTCACAGTACGTGGTTCAAAGACCGAACGGAGAGAGAGTAGTGCTAAGATCCAAAGAATCCATAACTCTCAAACCCTCTGAAATGCTGATAATCCGTAGCGCTGGTGGAGGAGGATACGGCGATCCCAAGAAACGTAAGAAGGCTTCTGTAAAGCAAGATTTTGAAAACGAGTACATCTCCAAAGAGCAGCTGTCGAACTATTCTCTAGTAAGTTCTGAGTAGCTTGCTAGAACACCAGTGCTGGCTTCTAACTCTTCTTTGCTTTTCCTTGTGCGGCAACTGACTCAATCGCTTCTCTCACTCTCTCTTCATCACCAAGATAGTAGTGACTTACGGGTTTGAGGTCATCGTCAAGTTCATAGACCAGTGGAATGCCAGTTGGTATGTTAAGTTCTGTAATCATTGTCTCGGAGACGTCATCCAGATACTTCACTAATGCTCGTAGGCTGTTTCCGTGTGCTGAAACTAGAACTCTCTTCTTTGACTTTATGGCTGGTGCAATTGTTTCATGCCAATAGGGTAGAAATCGGTTTACAGTGTCCTTGAGTGATTCGCAGCGCGGTATCTCATCCTGACTCAATTCCCTGTACCTTGGGTCTGATGCTGGGTACCTCTCGTCTGTCTTGTCGACTGCTGGGGGTCGTACGTCGTAGCCTCTCCTCCATTGAAGCACTTGCTTTTCGCCATACTTGGACGCCATCTCAGCCTTGTTAAGTCCCTGCAACGCGCCGTAGTGTCGCTCGTTCAAACGCCAGTGATTTTGAACTGGTATCCACATCTGTTCCAGTTCATCGAGAATAATCCAGAGTGTACGAATTGCGCGCTTGAGTACTGAAGTGAAGGCAATGTCAAAGAAGTAACCATTCTCTCGCAGCGTCCGCCCTGACTCATGAGCCTCTTGTAATCCTTTCTCAGAGAGGTCTACGTCCGTCCAGCCAGTAAATCTATTCTCTTTGTTCCAGGTGCTCTCACCATGTCGTACTAATACTAACTTATGCAAGTCTTATCCTTCGTTAGCTTCGGGCTACCCATGAGTTTACCGTAGGATTAAGGCTTCGCCATACCTAGACAGGGGGCTCCGGTCGGCTCTCTCCTATTGTGATATTGATGTCACGTTAATGTAATTCCCGGGGCAGGCGGCCTCATTAGGGGCTACATTATGACCCTGCCTCAATTGTCCAGTCACAATCACCCACGCCCCTATTGGAGGATAGGATGCGGGCAAATTGTGGAGCGTATAATATTGATAGGCTAAGAGCCCAGCAGGGCTGTATATTGGAATTACTATCTCTATGCATCCAACTGGGTCTTGGTACAAGTAGCCAGCGCATTGGGTTGTGTTATCGTAGCCTGAAGGCTGGCAAGAGTTAGGATTGTAATTGCAATTGTACGGGTAGCAGCTCCCATACTGGAGGGGATTGATAGTATTAATTTGCACTGTGTCTGTAGTTCTTTTAATTAGTGATCTGTGGGCTGAGACAGAGTTACTGGTTCCAGCAACTGCAAAGACTGCGGCTAGGATGAAAACTAGCCACATGATTCCACGATTACGCCTTCTCAAGAATCTCTTTCTCTTTTCCCAACTGGAATAGTCCAAGGCCTCTCTTATTCTTACGATTTAGAGGCTAACAACAGGTCTAATTAGATGAATTAAGGTTGGTGTGTGCATGAGCTTTCTAGCTGAGAGGACTAAGGTGCAGGCTTCGGCTACGCTAGCGCTATCTGATAAGGTGAAAGAGCTCAAACGTGCCGGCCAAGATGTGATAAGCCTATCAGTGGGAGAACCAGACTTCATAACTCCCGAGCATGTCCGGAACTATGCTAAACAGGCGCTTGATGAAGGGTACACGTTCTATCCTGATACTGCAGGACTCATCGAACTGCGTGAAGCGATTGCTCATAAATTACAGCTGGATAACAGGATCAGTGTAGACCCGAAGAAGAACTTGGTCGTGACCGTGGGGGGGAAAGAGGGAATATACCTCGCAGTGATGGCGACCGTCAACCCCGGCGATGAAGTTATCGTACCGAACCCATGCTGGGTAAGTTATGTGCCGTGCATTGAACTGGCTGGCGGCAAACCCGTTTACTTGCCCCTCAAAGCTGGAGAGAATTTCAGATTATCCGCAGAACGTTTGGAGAATGCGATAACAAGAAAGACGAAGATGATTATCATTAACTCCCCGAACAATCCATTGGGCACAGTAATCAACCGATCGGATCTTGAGATAATTGCCGATCTGGCAAAACGAAAGAGGTTCCTTGTAGTATCTGACGAACTTTATGAGAAAATAATTTTCGACGGAGAAAAACATGTCAGCATCGCTTCGTTCGATGGCATGGAAGACTTGACCATAACCGTTAATGGATTCTCGAAGGCCCTGGCGATGACGGGTTGGAGGTTAGGATATCTTGCTGCGCCAACCAAAATCGCCGAGCGTGTGGTTGCGATTCATGGCCACATAGTCACCGGCGCTTGTAGTTTTATACAAAGGGCCGCCGCATTGGCCATGCGTGATCCTAGAACAGAGAAATCCATCGCTGAAATGGCTGCTGAATATTTGAAGAGGCGTGACTTTGTAGCTAATCAGCTAGGTAAGATAACGAGTTGCGTGCGACCTAAAGGAACCTTCTATGCTTTCCCAGACATCTCCAAATGCGGTCTGACTTCTGAGAAGTTTTCTTTGGAACTGCTGGAGAGAGCGAGGGTGGCTGTTGTGCCTGGAGACTCGTTCGGTCCGAGTGGAGAAGGTTTCGTTAGACTGTCGTTTGCAACTTCCATGGAAAACCTGGAGAAGGCATTCAGTCGCATGATACCCGCAATCACAACAATTGCGGCTTGACCAGCAAGAGGTTGTGATCGAATTAAATTGCACGAACCAAGTACGAGGCCCTTTTGAATTTATTAGACGAAGTTTGCTTTCTACGGGTTTTCGTCGGCCTCTTTCCATTGGGCGGCTGTAAGATTAATGTAATTCCCATTATTGCTACAAAAATCGCCGCTATCGCGAGTGCGAGAGCAGTTGGGTCATACTCGGACTTTTGTATAACGAACGAAGTGAATATTCCCAATACCCCGATTGTAGTCAGAAAGTATCCAGCCGACGTTTTATTCAGCAATATGTTATCATCCTCTAAACGATCAACCAACACTATGAGTATAGGTGATTGATAGAAGAGAAACGTAGCTCTATATCTAAATGATTCCATCCTTGTACCAGTTGGATTCGCATGAGCAAAGACGATATTGGTTTTAATCCGCTAGAGGAGCTCGACCTTAGCGAAGCCCGTATCGTTGTGAAGCTAGAGTTTAGGCGATTTCGAAAACCTGTCACTATCATACGTGGTCTTCCAATCGGTCGTTTGGATGAGATTGCTCGCGAACTGAAACGACGGTTCGGGGCAGGAGGAACCACAAAGGGAGGAGAACTTCTACTCCAGGGAGATCATCGAAATCATGTTAAAAATGAACTTGTGAAGCTCGGGTTTCCTGGAGATCACATCGACATGATCTGAGAAATTACTCTAAAGATGCACTTGCGGGGGTAACTGCACAATTCTTTTAGGCCTTCAATGCTTGGGCAGTGAACATGCAGTATGTTAACCTGGGGAAGGCCGGGGTTAAGGTTTCTCGAATTTGTTTAGGTTGCATGTCTTTTGGAAATGCCGAGAGTTGGATGATTGAAGTTGACAAAACTCGTCCAATCGTGAAACGTGCGCTGGACCTCGGCATCACTTTCTTCGACACTGCGAATGTCTATTCGAAAGGTCGAGCAGAAGAGATAATTGGTGAACTGTTGAAGGATTATCGAGAGGATGTCGTCATCGCCACAAAGGTTTACGGACAAATGGGAGAGAAACCTAACCAGAGAGGTCTCTCCCGCGTCCATATAATGAATCAGATTAAAGCTTCTCTGAAGCGTCTTCAAACTGACTACGTAGACCTCTACCAGATTCATCGTTGGGACTATGCGACGCCAATTGAAGAGACTCTTCGAACCCTCGACGCCCTCGTCCACGAAGGAATGGTGCGTTACATTGGCGCCTCGAGCATGTTCGCGTGGCAATTCTTGAAAGCACTACATACCAGCGACCGTTTCGGTCTAGAACGTTTCGTGAGCATGCAGAACCACTACAACCTATGCTACCGGGAGGAAGAACGTGAAATGATC
>CAYWMG010000150.1:0-3031 GCA_964459245.1 uncultured Candidatus Bathyarchaeia archaeon | reverse complement strand
CATTGACTCATAACTTTAGAATGGAGAATGTTTGTTGAGAGAGAATGAATCGAATGAGCGAATGGGCTTTTATGCCAAGACTACTCCAGTGGTTTCATGGTGAAGGGCTTAGATATCCGGTTTTTGTCAAGTTAGGTCAGCTCTTCGAATAGCTGGGTAATGTCTCTGTTGTACAGATCTTGCTTTACTAATGGAGCTTCTCTGTAAGAAGGCATTCGATTTGCTATCATATCTTCAAAGGTGGGTTCGGTGTTCCGATAGAATATTCCTATCGGGATCTTATCTCCCCATTCGAATGAGCGGATGATGGCTTGTGATTTCTTCTGGTTCACTTCGGTTGCGTCAGATGGATCTTTTACTATTCCGTCAAATCCTGTATCTTCCATCTTGTAGAGACGCGGCGCTTTTGATGGTAGATCCGAGCCTGAATACCATTCCTTAGTGTTAATGTCGTTGTATGTTGGGCAGGTTTGGAGAACGTCAACAAGAGCACTTCCCTTGTGAATTATAGCAGCTTTCAAGATTTCTTTCAAGTGCCTCACATCAAGTGCATAGCTTCGGGCGACGAATGTGTAGCCTGCACTTATCGCTGTGGCTATCGGGTTGATTCCTTCCACTATGGATGGGAATGACATTGATTTCGTTTTGACTCCTTTCGGTAGGGTTGGTGAGGCCTGACCTTTCGTGAGGCCGTAAACGCCGTTATCGAAGACTACGTATGTGAAATCTACGTTCCTTCTACCGGCTCCTACGAAGTGGCCTGCTCCGATTCCGAAGCCGTCTCCGTCGCCTCCTACTGCAACAACAGTAAGGTCGGTGTTTGCTAGCTTTGCACCTGTAGCAATTGGCAAGGAACGGCCATGCAGCGTGTGAAATCCATAAGTGTTGACAAAGTGTGGAGTTTTCCCTGAACATCCGATTCCCGAGAATATTGCCACGTTGTGCGGTTCAAGCTTGAGTTCGAAGAGTGCCATTTGAATTGCGTTAAGTATGCCAAAGTCACCGCACCCTGGGCACCAGTCGTTGTGAACTTGCGTTCGGTAGCTCTTAAGCTCAAGCATGTGCCATCACTACCTCCTTAGTCCCGTTCTTGATTGCTTCTTTGACGCCTTCAAATATTTCATTCTGTGAAAATGGCCGTCCATTATATTTCAGAACTCTATAATTCATTGCTACACCTGTTTTCTCGCGAATTAAGTCACCTAACTGTCCTGAGTAATTATTCTCGACGAGAACTGTTTTCGTCGCATTCGACAGATACTTCGTAACTGTCTCTACGGGGAATGGGCTCATGTATCGTACTTGTAGGAAGTTGCATCGAATTCCATCTGCTTCAAGATCCTGCATGCCGTCTATGATTGCGCCTTTCGTTGATCCCCAACCAACAATCGTTAGATCAGCCTTTTGCGGGCCGAAGAAATTAGTCTTCTTTGCATCAGGAATCAATTCGGACGCGAGTCTCAACTTATTCATCCTCTTCTGCATCATTTTTATTCTATTCTCAGAGTTCTCTGTGATGTGACCAAATTCGTCATGCTCGTCACCGGTCGTATGGAAGATGCCGCCTCGAGTGCCGGGAGTTGTTCTAGGAGACACACTGGTAGGCGTAAAGGCATAGCGTTTGTATAATCCTTCTGCTCCAAGCGACGAATCAGTTGTTATCTGACCTCGGTCTATTTTGAGGTCTTTCGACATAAAGACCGGCATCGTTCTATAGCTTGAAGCCAGAAACTTGTCAGTGAGAATAACTACGGGCATTTGGAATCGTTCTGCATAATTGAACGCGTCAAATGTGTCGTAGAAACTTTCTTGCACGTCCCCTGGAGCAATTACCATCCGAGGTACATCACCATGACCAGCGCGTAAAACGAATTGTAAGTCGCCCTGCTCTGTTCGAGTAGGCAGCCCAGTTGATGGCCCGGCGCGTTGGTAGAGAATTATTACTGGACCTGGGGCTTCAGTATGACTAGCCCATCCCATGCCCTCCGCCATCAAACAGAATCCTGGCCCAGAGGTAGATGTCGACGCACGAACTCCTGCATGTGCAGCTCCCGTGGCCATTAACACAGCCGAAATTTCATCCTCGGCTTGAACAACAACCATGTTGAAGTCTTTCTCATGGTGTTCTAAGTATTCGCTCTCATCAGTGGCCGGCGTTATGGGGTAGTAGGTTTGAAAAGCGCATCCTGCTCGGAATTTCGCTATACCGACGGCTTGAACGCCGCGGATGACCATTCGTTTTGTGTCTAGTGTTATAGGATGCAGCTTGTATGGAAAACTGTCTTTAAAGTTGCTTTTCACATACTCATAACCATGCTTGGCAGCTTTGACGTTCAGATCACCCAAGGAAGCTTTTCTCCCGGTAAACCCTTGTTTTATTGCTTCCGCGACATGGTCAAAGTCGTAGTCAATCAACGCCGTTGAAGCGCCAAATGCAACCGTATTCGTCATTACCTGATACTTGCTGAGTTCCTTATCGCGTCCAGATTCTTTAAGCGCCCCGACCAGTATGCTGAGATATGGTATCGGGTAAAGATTCACGTCCGGGCGTCCGATATCCTGAGGAGTTAGTTTCAGCGAAGCATCGTAGATTATTGCTCCACCTGGACTCACTTCATTTCGGTGACCACTGTGAGTTGGGAACTCCTTGTGTACGTCGCCGAAGATCGTCTCCTTATCCAGCGCTACTAGTACGTCAATCCAATCCACATGAGAATGGATTTCTCTATCAGAGGCCCTCACCCTATAGTAGCTATGTTCTCCTTTAATGTTAGAATGGTATTCAATATTGGCGAATACGTTCAGACCACCGCGGGCGCATGATTTTGCAAATGTTTCAGCAACAGAATTGATTCCCCCGCCCTGTGGTCCTCCAATGACCCAAGTAAGGTTGTTTTCTTCAGGCAGGTCTAATACCTTCTGTGATTTCCCACCGCAATCTTGGTTATTAGGTTTACGAGGCTCCTAATCCTTCATTTTCATATAGAAGAATAAATCTTGCTCTTCTCGCAAGAATAGGGAACTCGTAACT
>CAYWMG010000149.1:0-4207 GCA_964459245.1 uncultured Candidatus Bathyarchaeia archaeon | reverse complement strand
TGCCTAAGAAGTTCTGAGCGAAGTTTTCGCCGGAGATCGCGTCAGCTTCCTTGAACTCGGCCTGTGCGAGGTTTCTAGTGGGTATCGCTTTATGTGCATTCAATGGGGTGACGTTCATTGCAGTGCCCAGTTCGTGATACTTTCTCATCTCGTCGGATACTGATGAATCAAAGATCTCCTTGTAGGTCTCCCTGTACCCTCTATGGTCTGAAATCTGTATGTTACTCTTGCCGGAGATCACGAGCGCCTTCAGTTTCTTGCTTCCGAAGACTGCTCCTAATCCAAGCCTTCCAAAATGGCGGTAAGTTTCCGTCACTACGCACGAATAAGAGATTAGGTTCTCGCCGGCTCTACCTATCCGCATTATGGTCCTCGTGCCGTCGCGTGGTTCGCTCTGTCTGAGAATTCGGGCAACGGTGTAGCTGCTGGCCATGCCCCAGATGGCTGATCCATCTCTGAAATGTATCTTATCGCCATGGATTGCAAGGTAGATCGGTGTCTCGCTGGCTCCTTTAACTACGATGGCTCCATATCCAGCCAGCCTGATTGCGATAGCACTTCGCCCGCCGCAATGACTTTCCCCTAGGTTCTCAGTGAGAGGAGATTTGAACATCGCAACAGTCTTGGAGGCTAATGGATATACTGCTGTGAAGGGGCCGACAGCGAATACTATTGGGTTCTGTGGACCTAAAGGATCAGCGTTCCGGGGGCACTCTTCCTCCAACAATTTTATGGCTACCCCAGAGCCGCCAATCCATTCCTCGAATAGGTCGCTCTTGCTTTCAACCCAGAATTTCTTTCGTGAAAGATCGATGTAGAGAACCCTGGAGAGTGTATTCTTCATTTACTCACCGTCTCCTCCATTCTCATCACGCCATGGGGGCAGTAATCGACGCAATATCCGCAGTGAACGCAGATGACTGGTTTCTCATTTGAATCATCCCAAAATACGACGCCTATCGTGCACGCGCCTACGCAACACTTGCATCCAATGCATTTGCTCTGATCCAGTATTACGCCTCCACCACTCCTTTTCGTTAGAGCATCGGTTGGACAAACCTTCGTGCATGGAGGGTCTAGGCAGGCTCTGCAAACGAGCACCACAAAGCCTCTCTCCACTCCTCCTGCCGAGGTGATGTCGATCGCGGACTTCGCTGTTCCAGCATCTCCGAAACGTCTGTTGCAGGCCATCATGCAACATTGGCAGCCGACACACAGATCCACATCCACGACAGCTAATCGTTTCAAGAAATCATTCCAGACCTCTTACGAACGAATATACTTGGAGATATTCATTCCATACATGGGCCATGTAGGGTTTCCAGATCGTAGTCGTCAAGCTTGAGTTTCTTGTGCCTTTTCATTCTGCCCAGAACCCTACTTAGCCGTGTTACGGAACAATAAAAGCGAAACACCGTCCTATTCTGTGTGTGTATGTATAACGAGTGCACACATACCACCCCCAAACATCACGAAATATGGCACGTTTGATTGAGAAATGTCCAACAGACTGGCAGCTACGTTCACACATTTTCAGGATGAATAGCTTTCAAATCTATGGTGTGAGCACCCTGGCTATTTCTTAGGGCTGGTTTGAATGTGGGGTCTAAGAGTTGGGTGTCGGCGTCTGAGTCCCAAGAAGATGTAGAAGACCGGAATGATTGTGTAGATAGCTAAGCTCAGCTCAGTGTTTATGAATGCAAGGATGATTGCTGCAGCATAACCGACAGGACCTATCAACATCAGAATGTTTGCTCTGGCTACCGCTCTTTCGCTAAGAGTTGTTGCAATTAGCTGGTTACGGTTCGCTGAATAAACCCAAAGAGCTTGAAGAGAGAGGCCGGTGCCGATAAGATTAGAGCCGTAGATAATCACGGGTATTCGTGTCAGTGGGTATCTTCCTATGAGGGCGGTGGAAAATGGGATAAACCCAACGGTGAGCAAGAATAGGATGTTAAGCCAAAGGAGACGGCTGTCTACCTTTGCGATATAATGAAACATGTTATGGTGTCTAATCCAGTATGCGGCTAAGACAACGAAACTAATCACATAACCTAGAACGGTCGGAAATAGTGATTTTAGATCCACAACGAGTTCGGTGGAAAGTTGTGGCGTTGAAACGACTGGAACGCTAAGGCTGATAACGAGAACTGTCATCGCGGTTGCAAAGATGCCATCAGTAAGCGCCTCAATTCTGCCCTTCCCAAGTCCGGCCACTCGTGAATCATCGCTCAAATGTCGCCACTACCCCAATTTTTCCATTGATCTGTTGGAATAGGAAAAATGAGAGAGACAGCCGGTTTAGGGGAAGTGAACGCAGTCAACTGACCGTGGCTATGCAGGTTAGTGTTACTTCATCGAATGTGTTCCCGCGTGAGCCTGAATTGTTCGGTTCATTGAAACTGCCGTTCAATTCAGCGATCAGTGTGCCCTCATAGTTGGCTGCGAGTCCTGTGAATTGCCACTTAACCTTATGGCCGCTTGAGTCCGTCGCCGTGCCAACGATTAGCAGCCGATCGGCGCTGTCTATTGTGCCTGTTCCGCCGGTTATAGTCAACGTATTCTTTGGAATTACAATCGTTCCGCTCTTGATCGTCCACTGCACGCCGCCGTTCCTCGTGTAATTTGCAACCTGACCGTTTACTATTATCGACGTACTGGATACTTCAGAACCTGCTTGATCTGCCTGAATGCTTTGATGTGATGGATGGCTTCCCTTGCTTTGGTTATGTGAAGGAACTATAGCGATCCCGTAAACTGAGGTTATGCTGAAACTTGAACCGGCCGGAAACTTGGCCTGTGGTTTGAATGCGCCGGAAGTGATCTGAGCAGATGCTAGTGACGTCCCCAAGATGAGACCTACAATAGTGATTACCAGCAAGGTTCCTGCAACAGAATGTTTCAAAATTTTCTGCGTCTTCGTCACCAAACGCGGCGTTAGCCATGGAGCGACCTTAACCTCTTGCGTGATACACGCGCGCGTACATGAATTGTGATGCGTTAAGGATTGACTTCTAAATGAGTTTGGAATGCAGTCAGCAAATTTGATGCGGTTAGATTCACACAGTTGTGTTGGTTCTGGATCCGATCTGATGAACCGCTGCTGCTAGAAGAAAGCAATTCCAAACAAACGAAATCCGATTTTGATAATGTGGCTTGACCGAGTGGGCGTCATACCATATGGACTACATAACTCTAAGAGTCGATAGGGATGCTAAGATCATTCGGGCGTCATATTACGCGTTACAAAAAGGAGGTGAAAGAAGGAATGACGTACGCGCGAATTGTAAAGACAATATCCGCAACAATGATGGTCATTGTTATGCTCTTTGGTGTCTTCCAACAGGTAGCTGTAAGTGAAGCTTCAACCACTTCCCCACTTATTTTCATTCGTGGTTTCAGCGGATCCACTTTCGTGGACACGATCAATCCATTCACCAGTTCTTATTCTCAAGCTCAAACTATCCAGGGCCTTGTCTATCCATGGTTAGTTATTTATTCTCCCGACCTCAAAACTATAGAACCTTATCTTGCTCAGTCTTGGAATGTCAACGTACAGAACGGAACGGCCATCTTCAATTTGAATCCCAATGCTAAGTGGTCGGACGGAATTCCGATTACGGCGCAGGATGTTGTGTATAGCTTCAATAACTATTTGCAGCGGTGGGCTCACTACGCCGGCCGCCTGACAATGATCCAGTCTATATCTTCTCCGAACCCCAGTACAGTGGTAATTCATTTCAAGGGCATCATGTTCCAGTTAGTGGTCTTCAGTATGCCTCTTCCCATCGTGCCTTATCACGTATGGCAGAACCTTAACGCTAGCTCTTACGACGGGTTTACTCCCGGTTCGACGTTTGTCGGAGGGGGCCCATTCTTAGTAAAAAGCTACTCTCCGCATGAATCGGTTCAATTAGTCAAGAATCCAGATTTCTTCCTGCCGACGCTTACTCCACACATTGACGAGCTGATCTTTCAGAATTTCGCGAGTCCCACCACACTTTTCGCTGCTCTTCAGGCAGGACAGATTGACTCCGCGCCTGTTACGCCGACGCAAATCCCCGCAATAACCAATAATTCGAAATTTGTGCTGGCAGTCTCTCCTGGCACTGTGGACCATTACCTGGCATTCAATATGTATCCAACCGGAAGAGGAAATCCTGCCCTCAGGAACATAAATGTAAGACACGCGCTCGCCTACGCGCTG